>CAIUKZ010000032.1 GCA_903899865.1 uncultured Bacteroidales bacterium
AAATACCTCGCAACATCGGTTCCTTCTACATGATTGTCATAAGATAACAATCTATAACCTCCCCCTGGGCAGAGGATAACAGCCTGACCTGTTGCATTCTTTGACTGTGGTAGATATACTGCAATTTCCGGATTTACAACATCATACAACCAAGTGTACTCTCCTACCACTAAGCGCTCTTTAATATTTGACGGTTTTGAGTTGGGCACTTCACCTGTATACAATGCAATCTTAAACTCTTGTGCCGATGCAAAATGACTTAGAATTAAAAGCAAAACGAAATAACTGTATTTTTTCATACTATTGTTAATTTCTTAACGATTCCAACCACAATTTTAAACTTACTGTCCAGGCATTGACATGTTTATTATTTGAACCTAGACCAAATCCATGACCACCTTCTGAAATAATATGCAATTCTGCAGGTACTCCATTTTTTCGCAATGTTCTGTACATTAGAATTGAATTGGCGGTTTGAACACCTTTATCATTGTCAGCATGTATAAAAAATGTGGGTGGGGTATCTTTAGTGACATGAAGTTCGTTGGAATACTCTTGGATATTGTCATTCGTTAGTTTCTCTCCCATCAACATCTTTCGTGTTTGAGTTCTCACTGTTGTATCAGCAAATGACACAACAGGATATCCAAGAATCATAAAATCTGGTCGACAACTGACTTTTTCAATTGAGTCCTTAGCATTTTTATCACCATAATCAAAATGTGTTCCAAGTGTAGATGCAAGATGTCCCCCAGCCGAAAATCCCATTATACCGATTTGATTGGGATTAATATTCCATTTGGTGGCATTCGCTCGAACCAACCGCATAGCACGCTGAGCATCCATAAGAGGGGCTTTTGCGGGATAAATATTGGTCTCTGCTGAGGGTAGTCGATATTTCAACACAATAGCAGCCACTCCGATGGAATTGAGATAAGCTGCTATATCTGTTCCTTCTAAGTCCATAGATAGTTGCACATAACCACCACCAGGACAAATTACCACAGCCTGACCATTAGCCAATAATCTGGTAGGTAAATAGACAGAAATATCTGGATGTGATACTTTCTTGAATAATTTATAGTCTCCTCGTTCAATGTATTCTGTGTTGGTTGTTCCTTTGGCGTTAGGAATTGAACCGCTGTAAAGAGGCAATTTTAACTCTTGGGAATGAACAGATAATAAAACAATTGTGAATAAAAATAGTGCAAAGATCTTTTTCATTTGAATCGCATGATTATTTGAGAAAGGACCAAGCAAAATTATAATTTTACTTGGTCCTAAATCTGTTACTTTTGAGCTTGAATATACTTACTAAGTTCTTTCGTCCACACTTCATATCCTGCATCGGTTAAATGTATTCCATCACTGGTAAATGCTGGTTTCATGAGATCTTTTTCATCAGCAAAGACAGCATGAGTATCAATCACAGTATAATTCTTAATCAATGCATCCTCCTTTAATCCCTTATTTATTAAAGCGATAACTGGAACCAGCTTAATATAATTAGTTGGCAATATCGTTTGTACATATACTTTCGTTCTTGGGCTCAAGTCATGAATTTTTGCAACTATTTTTTGAATACTCGCTAGGGTTTCTTCAGCAGTTTTATTTCCACCGTTGATGTCATTAATACCAATTAACATGCAAATAGCTTTAGGTTTTGAAAAACAAATTTCGCCTATACGCATCATCACCCCTTGTGTCACATCGCCTGAGATACCTCTATTCACAACATCGTGGTTTTCTAATTTGCTTCCCCAGTTTTTGCCTCCTTCTGTCAAACTATTTCCCAACATCACAATGTTATCAGTCATGATAGGCATTGTCTTAAACTCTTTAATTCGTTCTTTATAATGATTTTTCGACCATTCTATGACATAATCTGGTGCATAATCCGACGATGGATATAAGCTGTCAGGTGCAATAGGTTTTAGCAATACGTCCTTCTCATCTATCAAATTATGATTGACTAGAAACTGTGTCATTTCAGAAATGGTAGGCAAGAAATTGGGGTTGCTATTAGGCCAGTCGCATGAATGTTCTGCATCTTTTACAGTGATTAACTCTGCATCTACTCCCAACTCTTTAAGCTTTGATACAAAATTCTTAGCACCTGAATAAGGGACTGTAGAATCTTTTGTTCCATGAGAAACAATAGTTGCAGGCCATCCCTTGTATGCTTTCAAAATAGGTGAAAATTCAGGGTGCTCTTTGAAAAAATCGCCACGGAAACCCTCTCCTACGACAGGATTGTGTAAAACCAAAGCGTTGGGAACGGTGCTTATACTTAAGTCCTCACCTGCAGCATCACCTCCTTTAAGGGCAGTACATGCCGCAATATGCCCACCTGCCGAACCACCAGCCACGATGACTTTATCCGGATCTATACCAAGTTCTTTTGCGTGGGCTCTCACATATCTCACAGCAGATTTAGCATCTTCAATACATTCCAAGGGCGTCGTATTGTGACGACTTTTCACCCGATAATCGGCCGTAATTGCTACGATACCCTGATCGCGAAACCATGCAGCTACTGGCAACTGGTATTCCACAGCTCCATTTACCCAACCACCTCCTACGAAATAGATGATAACTGGTAGTGGTTTATTAGCTTTCTTTACAGGACGAAGTACATATAAATACATATCCTGTTGTGGTGTCTTTTTATAGAGAATTTTCTCAGAAAGATTTTTTAGATTTAAACCACCTAAGTTGTGGCTTACTCGTACACCTACCAACGTAGTCGCAGAATCTTTTGATACCGCTAACTGACCAAAAACTGAACTTACAGAAACTGAAGCTACTAGCATTCCCGCAAATAGTAAAAACTTGAATTTTGCCATAACAATCTTGATTAATATTTGTATTTGAAAAATTTAATTCTTAGAAATCATTTATTCACAAATAGGACAGACAACTTTTCGCGTACTTGGAGTAAGACATTTTTCGGCTGTGTGTAATTGCATCTTCTTGCCCTCAGTGGCATTTTTAATAAAATCAGCTATCAAAGTCGAATTTCGCTCCATTATTCCACCCATAGTAAGATGTTCGCCACCACACTGTGTCACCAATACAGCAGAACCACCTAACTCAGTCAGTTTGTCATAAATTGTCTTTGACCCAAATAGCATCAACCATCCACTGGCATTGCATGGACAGTAACGGTGAGAGGCAGTGGCATAAGGCACAGTTCTATCGGCATTACCGTGAAACATCATCGTTGGCACCATGTTTTCTTTCGTAATCAAATTTATATCCATCAATGCCCCTGACACTTCAAGCA
>CAIUKZ010000033.1 GCA_903899865.1 uncultured Bacteroidales bacterium
AGGTGATCAGCCCAATAATGCGCTCTCGCTCAATGTGCTGAATCCTGGTGAAATAGCTGCCACTGCAGGAACTTCGGGCGTGGTGTATGGTGTAAATGGTGGTGCTAAATATGATCCATTGTCTAGGGTCAATTCCTTCGCGCATGTGAATCACACCTCGGCTCAACCGCGTGTGGGAGTGCTACTGTGCATCAATGGAACTGCCATTCTCAATACGTGGATTAAGAATAATGTAGCACCCGAAGGAATCAGCTACGCCGAAATGAATGAACTAGCTGCCAATATTCCTGTGGGAAGCGAAGGCGTGTGCATCGTTCCGTTTGGTAATGGAGCTGAGCGTGTGCTAGGCAATGCAGAACCCAACTGCTCCATCCATGGCATCAATTTCAATCGTATCACCAAAGCGCACCTTATCCGTGCTGCTCATGAAGGTATTGCCTTTTCTTTCAAATATGGAATGGATATTATGAACCAAATGGGCATTGAAACCAAAACCATCCGTGCGGGACATGCCAATCTGTTCATAAGTCCGATTTTCCGTCAGACATTGGCCAATATCACAGGTGCCACCATCGAACTGTATAATACCGATGGTTCAGTGGGTGCAGCGCGTGGTGCAGGTATAGGTGCTGGGATTTACAAAAACGCAGAGGAAGCTTTTGCCACTTTGAAAAAAATAATGGTAATCAGTCCCGACAACAGCCAAATAGATGATTCATTGATGGCTTATGAAAATTGGAAATTGAAACTTTAAAGATTTCATCCAAATGAAAAAATCAATTCTTAGTTTGCTAATCGTATGTGTTGGATTGAATGGATTGACAGCCCAAAACACAACCAGCTATCCCTTTCAAGACCCATCAAAGTCTGTTGATGAGCACGTTGCAGATTTAGTTTCCAGACTCACATTGGAGGAAAAAGCGTTGCAAATGATGCACGAGGCTCCAGCCGTTCCCCGCTTGGGAATAGAGGCTTATAGCTGGTGGAACGAAGCATTGCACGGCGTAGCTCGTACGGGTAGAGCCACTGTTTTTCCACAAAACATTGGTCTAGCTGCCACTTTTGATCAGTCGCTTATCCGCCGAATAGGTGACGCTGTATCCGATGAAGCGTGGGCGAAGTATAATATTGCTCAGCAACTTAACAATCACACGTTATACTCTGGCATCACATTTTATGCCCCCAATATCAATATTTTCAGAGATCCAAGATGGGGACGTGGTCAAGAAACATTTGGCGAAGATCCATATCTGACAGCGAGTATGGGTGTGGCTTATGTGAAAGGCATGCAGGGAGACAATCCAAAGTATTTGAAAACAGCTACTTGTGCTAAGCACTATGTGGTTCACTCGGGTCCAGAAGCACTCAGACATTCATTTAATGCTGAAATACCGATGCACGACTTTTACGAAACTTACACTCCTGCTTTCGAATCCTTGGTAAAGGATGGTAAAATGGAAAGCGTGATGTGTGCTTATAATCGTACTTTCGGTAAACCGTGCTGTGCAAGCAGTTTCTTGCTTCAAGATTTGCTACGCAAGCAGTGGGGTTTTAATGGCTACATCACCACTGACTGTTGGGCGGTGTCAGATTTCGTAAGTCATGGGGCTGCTCAAAACACAATGGAGTCGGCCGTTCTAGCTGTGAAAAGTGGAGTAAATCTCTGTTGCGGTGATGAGTTCAAAACACTTCCCGAAGCTGTAAAACAAAACATGATTTCCGAAAAGGAAATAGATCAGGCATTGAGTGTATTGCTACGTACGCGTTTCAAATTAGGTTTGTTTGACCCTATCAATGAAAATCCATACTCAAAAATCAATGAAAGCGTTATCGGCTGTCAAAAGCACATTGACTTGGCCTACGAAGCTGCTGCTAAATCACTCGTACTACTTCAAAACAACAACAATACACTTCCCCTAAAAAAGAACCTAAAAACCCTCTACGTGGTGGGACCTTATGCTGCCAACCAAGATGTGTTGCTGGGAAATTATAATGGTGTAAGTGACCGAATGACTACTGTGCTTCAAGCGGTGGTAGGCAAAGTGAGTGCAGGAACTTCAGTGGGTTATCGTATTGGTGTAGAACCAAGTGCCGATGTCAAAAACAATATGAATTCAGCTGTTGGCGAAGCTCAGTCTGCTGATGCTGTGATTGCTGTTTTTGGTATTTCGGGTGTGTTTGAAGGCGAAGAAGGCGAATCAATTGCCTCCGATACACGCGGTGATAGAACTAATTTGGGTCTTCCTCAAAATCAACTGGATTTTCTCAGGAAAATGAAAAAGAGCTGTAATAAGCCCATCATTCTGGTTCTTACCGGCGGTAGTCCTATATGTACAGAGGAATTGAAAAGCATTGCTGATGCCATTATATTTGTGTGGTATCCCGGACAAGAAGGCGGACGTGCCGTGGCCGATGCTATTTTTGGCGACCTCAATCCTTCTGGTCGATTGCCCATCACATTCCCAAAATCAGCAGAACAACTTCCTCCATTCGAAGAATACAGCATGACAGGACGCACCTATCGTTACATGACTCAAGAACCGCTATTCCCTTTTGGTTTCGGACTAAGTTACACACAGTTTCAATATGACAACTTGAAACTCTCTGCCGACAAAATTAAGAAAGGAAAATCCCTAACCCTAACCGCCGATATAGCCAATGTGGGTGCCAAGGAAGGGGAGGAAGTAGTGCAACTCTACCTTACCAACCTAAAGAAAAACATCACAACTCCACTTTATGCACTCAAAGGCATCAAGAGAATCAACCTCAAAGCGGGTGAAAAACAACAGCTAAGCTTTGAAATTACACCAGAGATGATGACCCAAATCAACGAAAAGGGCGAAAAAGTGATGGAGTCTACCGACTTTAAAGTGTCAGTGGGCGGGTGCAATCCTTCCGATCTATCCAAAAAACTTGGAGCATCAGATATGGTGTCGACAGTATTTACAGTAAAATAAAGGAAATACAACAGAATTAGTGCTTGAACCACTAAGAGCATTTTAATCCACATGGAACTCATCCTGCTTTTCAATTATAAAAAAATGGACACATAGTTTTGCCTTTCGGCAAATTGGCTTGATAGACAAAAGATGAAACGCAGTTTTATTTCTATGTGCTCGAAAAATAATTTTTTAGAACCAAAATCAGAAAGTGTTTTCAACAATGTGTCCTATTGTGGTTAAAAAGGGACACACATCCTTAAATAGATAAAATCAAATTAATTCACAAATTAAATTCAATAAACAATGGCAACAAACGTGTATTTTCCATCCGTGGAAAAAATCAAATTCGAAGGAAAAGAAAGCAAAAATCCTTTGGCATTCCGTTACTATGATGCAGAAAAAGTGGTGTATGGTAAAACCATGAAAGAATGGTTTAAATTCAGTATGGCTTGGTGGCATACCTTGTGTGCTGATGGTGGTGATCCATTCGGAGGTGGCACACAAGTTCACCCATGGGTGGGTGCTGCAGACGCTTTGCAAGCTGCTAAAGACAAGATGGATGCAGGTTTTGAGTTTATGAGTAAAATCGGAATCGAGTATTACTGTTTCCACGATTTGGACTTGATCAGCGAAGGTAGTAGTATTGAAGAATATGAGGCTAACCTAAAAGCCATCGTAGCTTATGCCAAACAAAAACAAGCCGAAACTGGCATCAAATTGATGTGGGGAACTGCTAATGTGTTTTCTCCAGCTCGTTATATGAATGGCGCTAGCACCAATCCTGATTTTGACACAGCTGCTCGCGCTATGTTGCAAATCAAAAATGCAATTGACGCCACTATCGAATTGGGTGGAAAAGCATACGTATTCTGGGGAGGTCGCGAAGGTTACATGTCATTGCTGAACACCAACATGAAGCGTGAAAAGCACCACATGGGAATCATGTTGCAAAAAGCTCGTGACTATGCCCGTGCCAAAGGTTTCAAAGGTGTATTCCTTATCGAACCAAAACCAATGGAACCAATGAAACATCAGTACGATGTGGATACTGAAACAGTGATTGGTTTCTTGAAACAATATGGTTTGGAAAACGATTTCAAAATCAATATCGAAGTAAACCACGCTACATTAGCAGGTCATACTTTTGAGCACGAATTGCAATGCGCTGTAGATGCAGGTATGCTAGGAGCCATTGATGCCAACCGCGGTGATGTTCAAAACGGATGGGATACCGACCAATTTCCAGTGGATATTTTCGAATTGACACAAGCCATGTTGGTAGTACTTCAAGGTGGTGGTATGCAAGGTGGTGGTACCAACTTCGACGCCAAAATCCGTCGTAACTCTACCGATAACGAAGATTTATTCATCGCTCACGTAGGTGCTATGGACATCATGGCTCGTGCTTTGGAAGCTGCTGCAGCTATTTTGGAAGAGTCACCATACAAGAAAATGACCGCTGACCGCTACGCTTCTTATGATGCTGGCAAAGGTAAAGAATTCGAAGATGGCAAACTTTCATTCGAAGATGTTTACGCCTATGCCAAAGCCAATGGCGAACCTAAGCAAATAAGCGGAAAGCAAGAGCTTTATGAAGCGATTGTAAACATGTATATCTAATAAAAATCATGAAAAATCTACGGGTTGCAGTTGACATTGGTTAACTGTAATTCGTAGTTTTTTTGTCTTTATTCAACTTAAATTATAACTAAACCCTCAATAACGAACTATGGCATTTATTGACACTTCCTCCAAAGGAGGAGCAGAGAGTTCTTTCAAAACCGGCAATCCCTTTTATATTGGGCTGCTTACCCTTGTAGCCACTTTGGGTGGTTTGCTTTTCGGATACGACACCGCAGTGGTCAACGGGGCTGAAAAATCGTTGGTGGAGTTCTACATTTACAAAACTACAGCCACTGGCTTTACCTACGTGTCAGACATCATGACGGTGATCAGTCAATACAAAATCATGATGGTGGCTGTGCTTTATCTCGTATTTCTTATTGTCTGTGGTCAAATCACCAAATTACTTGGTTGGAAAAAAGGTGGTATAGCAGCTGGATTGGTGGTGGCAGCATTCACAGTGTGGGTTGTCAATTTTCTTTCTACTCCTATTCCTACAGAAGCTTTGGCATTGAAAGATATAGCCGATGCGGTAAAGGGATTTGTCATTGCTAGTGCACTAATTGGTTGCATCATTGGTGGTGCGTCGGCAGGTTTTATATCCAAATCGCTTGGGCGCAAGAATGGACTTTTTCTAGCTGCGTCAGCGTTCTTTATCTCGGCTATCGGCGCTTGGAAACCTGAAGCTTTCAACGTGTTTGGCACCTTGGATGTGTATTCGTTTGTTATCTATCGCATCATTGGTGGCATTGGTGTGGGTATTGCTTCTATGATTTCGCCTATGTACATTGCAGAGATTGCACCTGCTAATATTCGTGGTCGCCTCATTTCGTTCAACCAGTTTGCTATCATTTTTGGTATGCTGGTCATTTATTTTGTGAATTATTACATTGCTGGTCAAGGTGACGAAGAGTGGCTTATCAACGAAGGTTGGCGCTGGATGTTTTTCTCTGGGGCTATTCCTGCTGCATTGTTTTTGGTATTATTGTTTTTTGTGCCCGAAACTCCTCGCTACTTAGCATCGCAAGGGAAAGACGAGAAAGCTTTGCAAGTGCTTGAAAAAATTGCAGGAAAAGACAATGCTGCAACTGTATTAGCCGAAATAAAAGGCACGCTTCATGAAGTTAATGCTCCATGGCTTTCGTATGGTTTTCTTGTGATTTTTGTGGGTGTTCTTCTATCGGTATTCCAGCAAGCAGTGGGC
The DNA here is from genome assembly GCA_903899865.1 of uncultured Bacteroidales bacterium. GTDB lineage: Bacteria > Bacteroidota > Bacteroidia > Bacteroidales > Paludibacteraceae > Paludibacter. Next base: position 5,770 of record CAIUKZ010000033.1, read on the forward strand.
ATCAATGTGGTGCTGTATTACGCAGGAAATATCTTCCGCAACATGGGTGCATCTACTGATTCGTCTTTGCTTCAAACCATCATTGTGGGATTGGTGAATCTGGTGTTTACCGTAGTAGCTATCATGACGGTGGATAAGTTTGGTCGTAAGCCATTGATGATTATCGGGTCG
>CAIUKZ010000034.1 GCA_903899865.1 uncultured Bacteroidales bacterium
CTACCGTTCCAGACGTACAATTGTTCAATTATTGTGAATCGAACACGTTCAACACTCTTGAACAATTGGACAATGTCATAGGACTTAGTCTATACTTAAATGCCCCTGATTCAGTGAAGAATATTACGCTTATAAAGGTACTTAAAGGCATGGTCGTAATCAAGACGCGTCCATTTACATACAAAATAGTTAAATACGACAATAAATCCTATGTTGTTGATACAGTCAACACGGTGATTATAGACAGTAGTTCTATTTTTACCAAAGGAGCAAAATGGAAAATCATACGTGGAAGTAATTATTATTATATGCCTAAAACTTATAATGATACTTCTATCATCAATTGTCTAGATGCCACTAAATGGAGCTTCAAAACGAATAGAACCCGACTGTCTGATTTTTTAACCTCAGGTGAATTAATCATAAGTTCAAATGGGAAAAGACCACTGTTTTTCTCTAAAGTTACTATTATAGGCACTAATGAGTTAACTCAAAAGGACACCACAAATAATCTTCATAAGGTTAATTACAGCATTAAAACAGCATTGGTCAAAGATTCTTTGCGATGGAAGTTTAAAGAAGGTAAATTTAGTAGCGTATGGGAGGATATGAAACTAAATACCAAATTTAGCATCGATGCCGAATACTCCATTCAAAATAAAACAATTGTTAATGGTCAAAATAAAACCATTTTGGAAAATTCAAATTCACCACATTATTATCAGCCTATTTATCAAACACCATATTAGATAATTGCAGCGATTGAGTTGTAAATCTGTAAACTAGACAGGTAGCTATCCGAGTTTATTCTAGATATATACTAAAAGAAATTTATAAACCTAAATAAAAATAACAAAAAAATGAGAAAGAACATTGTTGCAGGAAACTGGAAAATGAACAAAACCCTTCAAGAGGGATTGGCTTTGGCTACAGAATTAAACGAAGTATTGGCAGGTGCTACACCTAATTGTGATGTGGTAATTGGTACTCCATTTATCCACCTAGCTAGTGTGGCAGCTACCGTTGACACTACTAAAATAAATGTAGCTGCACAAAACTGTGCTGACAAAGAATCAGGTGCATACACTGGTGAAATCAGCGCTTCTATGGTAAAATCTACTGGAGCGAACTATGTGATACTTGGACACTCTGAGCGTCGTGCATACTATGGCGAAACAGCAGCTACTTTGAAAGTAAAAACTGAATTGGCATTGAAAAATGACTTAACTCCTATTTTCTGTATTGGCGAAGTATTGGAAGAACGTGAATCAAACATCCACTTCAACGTAGTTAAATCTCAAATAGAAGAGTCATTGTTTGACTTCTCTGCAGAAGATTTTGGTAAAATTGTATTGGCTTACGAACCAGTATGGGCTATCGGTACAGGCAAAACAGCTTCTGCTGAGCAAGCTCAAGAAATGCACGCATTCATCCGTCAAACATTGACTGCTAAATACGGTGAAGCGGTAGCTCAAAACACTTCTATCCTTTACGGTGGTAGCTGTAATGCAGGTAATGCGAAAGAACTATTCTCAAACACTGACGTGGATGGTGGTTTGATCGGTGGTGCGTCGTTGAAAGTAGCTGATTTCAAAGCTATTATTGATGCATTTTGATGAACCATAAACAGAAGTTATAAAAAAATCCTGTAATTCGTTTTACAGGATTTTTTTATAACTTTGCACAAATATTTGATTCACATTTTTGAGGAAGAAATAATAAGATGCTGATAAAACTATACGAAACTAACCCCAATCCAAGCCAGATTCGCCACATAGCCGAAGTGGTTAGAAATAAGGGCATTATCATATTTCCTACCGATGGAGTATATGCTTTTGGTTGTGATATATTTAATTCCGCTGGTGTGGAATTTATTGCAAAAATTAAGAATCATGACCTCAGAAGAAACAACCTATCGTTTGTTTGCCATGAGTTAGGACAAATCAGCGAATTTGCAAAAATGGACGACACTTCATTTCGTCTGATAAAAAAGAACCTTCCTGGTCCATTTACCTTTATTCTCCATGGTAGCAATAAACTGCCAAAGCTATTCAAAAACAAAAAAACCGTAGGTATCAGGATGCCCAACAACCAAATAGCGCTGGAAATAGTACGTGAGTTGGGCAATCCTATGATGACAAGTTCTATCTTTACTGATGATAAAACCACAGAGTACATCACTGACCCTGAGTTAATTGAAGAAAAATATGGTCATCAAGTGAATCTGGTGATTGATGGTGGTCACGGTGGATTGATAGCATCTACCATTGTGGATTGCACGGATAGCACGCCCCTCATCATGCGACAAGGGGCAGGTCAACTAGTGTGGTAGCATCACCCTTATTTTTCCAAAACTACGGTGCGGGTAGGGAAAGCAAATTCGATATTCGCATCATTAAATGCACGTAATATCTCAAAATTCACAGCTGAGGGTGTCTTCATCACATCGCCCGATTTTTCTACAAAATAAATAAATGTGATAATCATACCTGACTCCCCGAAATCTGAAAAGGTAGCCGATACATCCGACTTATTAATATGTTCAACGAGAGTTGGGATATTGAGTAATATTTCCAATGCTTTATTCATCTGCTCAGCTGTGGTTCTGTAGTTCAATGCCAGTTTTATAAGCACACGTTTTGCTGGCTCACGAGTCACATTTTCAACCGCCACTTCTGAGATCTTAAAATTGGGTATTGTTACCAAGCGTTTTTCTAGGGTGCGTATTTTTGTGCTTCTGATTCCAATATCTTCTACAAAACCATCGGTATTATCTACTTTAATCCGTTCGCCAATCTTAAATGGACGGTCGGTAATGATGCTTATACCGCCAAACAGATTTTTGATGGTGGTCTGTGCGCCCAGACCAAACGCAATACCTCCAATCCCAAGACCTGCAATCAGCGTACCGACATTCACACCCACATTATTCAACGCCATAACTATACCTACCGACCACACAATCAGCATCATGCTTCGGCGTATGATAGACACTAAGTGAGTATCTAACTTCAGACTTTCATGACTATTATCTTCATTCGGCTCAAGATATTCTTTCACCAATGCGTTAGCAAATCGAGCAACAAACCAAGTAATATTGATAACTATCAGCATCCGATATGCTTTTGCAATTCCATCTACAATCTGCTCACCCAAACTCAGACGCTGAGCTGCAATCCAAATGGCACACAATGCTATGCCCAATAAAACTGGAGCTTCCAACATTTGAAATAAAATATCATCCAAGCGGCTATTGGTGTGGTTGGCCAACTTTTGTAATACTTTCTTATTGAGCAACACTATCAACTTATTCAGAACAAAAGCACCTAGGATTATCAATAGGGATATCATCCAATCCATCAAGCTATTGCCATAAAACATTTGATTAAAAAATTCCATATCAATTCAATTTAAAATTTAGTACAATAAAAAATCACACACAACGATTACAAACAATCACTACTTCACCCCATTGCTCTGCTTGTTAGAATTCAAACCCTACAGCATCGCTTGGCATACGCCAGTCACCGCGTGGCGATAGGTTGATTGACCCTACTTTGGGTCCATCGGGCATACACGAACGCTTAAACTGCTGGGAGAAAAAGCGACGAAGGAAAATCCGAAACCATTTCTCTATCACTTCCATGGAGTAGTTGTCTTCGAATGCTTGATGTGCCAAGTAAAGAATTTTTTCGGTAGTAAACCCAAACCGCACAAAATGATACAGAAAGAAATCATGTAATTCATAAGGTCCAACAATATCCTCTGTTTTTTGGGCAATATCTCCATTTTTATCTACGGGTAACAATTCTGGACTGACGGGCGTGTCCAACACATCCAACAATATTTTCTCGGCCTCTGCATCCAAAGTTGATGCAGCCCACCCTACCAAATACCTCACCAAGGTTTTTGGCACTCCACTATTTACGCCATACATGGACATGTGGTCACCATTGTACGTTGCCCATCCCAGTGCCAACTCCGACAAGTCACCTGTGCCTATCACTAAGCCATTACGCTTATTGGCAATGTTCATCAATATTTTAGTTCTTTCGCGTGCCTGTGTGTTTTCGTAGGTCACATCATGCACATCAGCATCATGCTCAATATCGATAAAGTGCTGTTTACAAGCATCTACTATCGAAATTTCCATCATCTCTACACCCAGCCCATTCATCAGATTCACAGCATTGGTATAAGTTCTATCGCTCGTACCAAAACCTGGCATGGTGATACCAACCACTCTTTTGCGATCATACCCAAGTTTGTCGGCCGTTTTGACACATACCAGCAACGCTAATGTAGAATCCAATCCGCCAGAAATACCCACCACCAGAGTGTCGGCATTGGTGTGCTGCCAGCGTTTGGCTAGTCCACCCACTTGTATCGAGAATATTTCTTCGCAATTTTCCTGACGAGAATCAACCGGTGGTACAAAAGGGAACTTATCGAACTTTCGTTTGAGAGTGGTCGTCTCACGTTGTACGGCATCAAACAGAATGGTGCGATACTCTCTATCCGAACGTTCGTTGGCATAGTTGGTATTGCACATTCTATCGCCACGTAGTCTCTGCACATCCACATCAGAAATGATCAGTTGTGGTTCAAATGAAAACCGAGTAGATGCTGCGAGCAAAGCCCCATTTTCGTATATCAAGCCATTACCAGCAAACACCAAATCGGAGGTGGACTCACCTGCACCGGACGAGCAATAGACATAACCTGCCGAGCAACGGGCAGATTGCTGTTCCACCATTTTACGCAAATACTTATGCTTACCTATCAGTTCATTGCTCGCGGATAAGTTAAATAGAATATCTGCTCCATGTAAAGCCAGTTGAGAACTAGGCGGAATGGGCACCCACACATCTTCACATATCTCAATACCAAATGTAAACTCGCCATTGGAGAATAGCAAATCGGTGCCGAATGCCACCTCTTGGTTGCAAAATTTCACTTTGCCCGACTTCGCCTGCGAGCCAGGAGCAAACCATCGTTTTTCGTAAAACTCATTGTGGTTTGGCAAATTGATTTTTGGGATAGCACCTAAAATTTTGCCTTGGAAAATCACTACTGCACAGTTAAACAGCTGATTATTCACAGCCAACGGCACGCCTATGATGATGGCTGTGGAAAGATAATTGGATGCCTCGGTCAGTTGCGACACTGCCCGATGAGCCTCTTGATACAAATGAGCCTGAGAAAATAAATCGGCACAGGTGTAAGCTGTGATGGACAATTCAGGAAAACAGAGTACTTCTACATTTTCACTATCAGCTTTCTGGGACAGTTCAATGATTTTCATCACATTATAGGCGCAGTCTGCCACTCGAAGTTCTGGTATAGATGCTGCTACTCGTACAAATCCGTAATTCATTTGTTTATTATTAAGCCCCTAACTCCCTTCAAGGGGAAATAGAGAGATGTTTCATTATTACAATTAATAATCAATATTACCTTCCAGACGACTTAATCAAATCAGCTATCTTGGCATTCAGGTGTTTGGCTTGAAGGAGTTGCTCCAAAGTGATATGCATGCGAAAACACCAAAAGTTATTTGGACTGCTTGGCACATTGATTCTTTCTTCAAATGGATCATCTCTCCTCAGGTCTGCATCCAAGGCCATCCAGTCTTGCCATGGCAGTATTACCCACATGGCCGACGAGAACAAATGCTGATTAATAATCCGTTCTGCAATCCAAGTATCACAAATCTTGGGCGCAAGACCATTCATCCCAAGTATTTTGTTGTAAAACCGTCGTGTTGCCATTTGGTCTTCTTCCCACCAAGCTCTTAGCGTACTCATATCATGGGTCGAAGTCGTACAAACTGACAAGTAGGGTGCATCTGAAGGTAATCCAAATTCCATTCCTGATTTTTTTGGCATCCGCTGAATCTCAAGGCTGGCAATTTCTAACTCTCGCATCACCGAAGGCACAGACTCGGGAATCATCCCAAGATCTTCGCCACACACCAGCATGTTGGTCGATGCAATTAACACAGGCAGTTTTCGTAAAGCGGATTCTTTCCAGAATTCATTGTGTCTGTGATAATAATAATCAACATAAATCTGATCAATCACCTGTTGTGTTTCCACAGGAAGTTCTTTGAAAGTTGCCGATTGGTGGATAGCAATGCGTGGATGATACTTTCCTTTTTCGTTGAAGTCTTCCAAAAAAACAACTTGACAATGAAGGGTGAAAAGCCCATTGCGTATCAATTCATCCTTTGGGCTAAGCTTGGTGCTAAGGGCGTCAAAGTGTTTTTGTATTTTGCGTTGGGTGTCAAATTGTGGCTTAAATATGTAAAAGCCTGTTGTTTTGTTTTTATTCAAATACAGACTCACAGCCTCTGGAGTGTAAATTCCGAATGTGGCTTGAACAACGGAATCATTCAAATAAGGTTTCAATAATCGATCCTCATCCCATTCCAACCCTCGTTGCTCCAACTCTTTGACTGTAAACGGCAGTGCTGGATTAAATCTTCCTGTAAGCCCCCATACGGCATCGGACGGTATTTCCCAAATTCTAAAAAAGCCCAAAATATGATCGATGCGATAGGCATCAAAAAACTGAGACATTTTATCAAACCTATTGCACCACCATTTGTAATTGTTTTGTGCCATCACATCCCAGTTGTAAGTGGGAAATCCCCAGTTTTGACCCGTCACCGAAAAATCATCGGGTGGGGCACCAGCTTGTACGTTGGTGTTGAATAAATGTGGTTTTGCCCAAGCACCCACGCTATAAGGACTGATGCCAATGGGAATGTCGCCCTTGAGAGCCACACCTTTGGATTGGGCATACTGATGTACTTCGGTAAGTTGAACGAAAGCATGATATTGCAAAAAAAAGAAAAATGCCACTTGATCAAAACTGCTTGATTGTGGGTCGCAAAGTTGATTCACGTCTGCGTCATTGTACACACTATGCGTTGGCCAGGTGGAAAAATCGGGCGTTTGGTATAAATCACGCAGGTATGAAAACACGGCATATTCTTTCAACCACAACTCATTTTCAGTGAAAAACAACTGGTATTCTTTGGAGTTGAAAACATGCTGTTTTTCTTGATTGTAAATGAGTTGGAAGTACTCCCATTTTACGTCCAACACATTTTGATAGTCGGCAAAACTCAATCGATTAAACTCTTCTTTCCGTTTAGCAAAATACTCTTTGAGTTTTTCATCTTTCAACTCTCCCATCAAATCCAAATTCAAATAAATGGGGTGAAGTGCAAAAATAGAAAGGGCATTGTATGGGTATGAATCATTATTGTTGTGATACAGAATGGTGTCGTTGATAGGCAAGGTCTGAATGATTCGCTGGTTGGTTAATTTCGCCCAATCGACCATGAGCTTCAAGTCATTGAACTCACCGACTCCAAAACTAGTGGATGATCGAAGTGAAAACACTGGTATGGCTACACCAGCACCTTTCCAATTGGGAGTGCTTCGATTGAAATGCTGATCATTGACAATTACATAGGTATCATCTGGCAGTTGGGTGATGACTCTGTTTTTTCCAACTTCCCACGATATCACTTCATCCGTTGCAGTATCAACCAGTAAATATTTATATTCCAATGCATTTACAAAATCGCCGCTATCAACTTTCACCTTCCAAAACGGAAATTCACTATCATCGAGTTTGATTTTCTTATTCACATCCCAGCTACCAAGAGCATTTTGATTGCCCACAATGGCAATGTGCTGATTGGATTCAATTTGTGGGCAAATCAGTCTCAATTCCAAATTGGCTGTAGCGGAAAATGAGGAAGGAGTAACTGAAGTTCTACGGAAAATACTGTTCGAAAAGGCAACTGTAAGAAACGGTGCATCTCCACAAGCATTTCTCCAAAAATCACGCAATTCTACACTTTCAACTTTTTCGGGAAGTGTTACGGTTCTACCATTTCCACATTCGTGATGAAACTCCTTATGCAAATCTAAAATAGCGTATTGATAAGATAAGGTAGTAGAATTATTTGGTAGCTCCAA
>CAIUKZ010000035.1 GCA_903899865.1 uncultured Bacteroidales bacterium
GTTCCTGCTGGCACCCCTTCATTTCCTGCTTTTTGTAGACTTAAATCAGCTGTTACAAACCCCGAGATTGTTGCAGAGTCTTTGCTGGCAATAGTGATGGGTGAAGACACCACAATTTCTTCTTTACAACTACTAAAAGCTACCAATGACAAAGCAGCAATTACTCCAAAAAACTTAATTTTTTTCATTTTGATTAAAAATTTGAATTATTATTATTTGAAATTTAATACGTTAGGTATTTAATCGAAACATCGTTTCGCAAAATAGTCAACAAACACACTCAACAAATATGGGTTTAATCGCTTAAAAATGACTTCAAGCATTTTAATTTGGAAATCGACAGCAAAATTACAATATATATTCGTAAATATGAAAGATACGAAAATTTGCAATCAAGCATCTGCCGCTTGCTAACACTGCATGTAAGACAGTTGAGCATTACTTTATCCCTATTAAATTGTAGGATATTTAATCTTAATTAACATTTTAAAGGGTGTGATTCATTAACCTCTTTGTCAACTTCGAAAAATCAAAGGAATGTGGGGATGTCAAAATAAAGACCCATAAGCGCATTAAACCAGATATTGGTTTGGCCTATGATTTTTATCTAGGCACTTCAGTTTTTCGCCCCAGTAGTGTGGATGTACACATCTGCATGCATTCTGATAACTGAAATCCCAAAGGGCATAGAATGGTTACAAATCATTCTATTTCCAGCGAATAGTTTTTGATTTGGAGAAAGAATTGCTGGTGTATATATAGAGGCTAACAAGTGGTAAATATACATCAAATAGCAATAAGGTTGTGTAAAATTTTGGGGTTCCAAAATGGATGGCTGATCTATTCACTACCACCAATTGAATGATGTGTCGTGTGAGAAATAAGACACTTGCTGTTATCCAAGTTATAAGCCCTCCGAAACAAATACTAAGTATTAAGCTTAGATAGAATAAACCTCTAGTTATCGGTTCAATGCCAAGCCTAAATTTACTGATGGTTGTATAATAAGACGAAACAGACAGATGTCTTTCTTTTTGATAAAACCAACCCTTGAATGTTTTGTTAGGTTCGGAGTAGGTGATGCTTTCAGGAGATATTTCGATGGATGTGTTTCGTGAGTTTGCGGCCTTATTGACCATCAAGTCATCATCTCCAGATTGCAAATGAAGTGTGGAGGCAAATCCCTTTTGGTCAAAGAATGTCTGTTTGCGATAAGCCATATTTCTTCCTACACCCATATAAGGCTTCTTGCTTGCAGCCATGCCAAGGTATTGCAATGCAATGAATAGTGTGTCATAATTAATCAGCTTATTCAACAAGCCTTTGTCAGTGAAGTAAGTTCCAAACCCCAATACAAATTCAGTTTCTGGGTGAAAGTTTCTTGCCATTCTCGAAATCCACTGTTTGTCATGTGGCTTGCAGTCAGCATCGGTAAAAAGTAACCAGTCAAATTCTGCGGCCTTAATACCTAGCGTCAATCCCAGTTTTTTTGTGCTGAAATTATTAGCCTCTGCGGGGACAAAAGTTGATCTGAGATTTTTGTACACTTTTTTGAAATCTTTCAGCAAATCCTCCGTGTCATCCGATGAGCCATCATTTATAACAATCACTTCATAGTTGGGATAGTCTTGTTGTAAGACGCTAGGTAAAAAGTTTCTAAGATTCTCAGATTCATCTTTTGCGCAAATGACTACAGATACAGGCGGTTGTTCATTTTTAAAACTTATTTTTCCCTTATTTATCCTTGATTTATACCTCAATACGCCATTGATGTATCTCAAGTAGAAATACAATTGGTGACCGAATGATATTAATAATAAAGTAAGAACAACAAGTTCAATTATTGAAAAATGAAAACCGATTAATTCCATAAGTCTTGTTTAGTTAATGTGGGTCAATGTACCCATTAAATAAGTTGGTCAGAAGTATATGCTTTAGGCAGTTTGCGTAGATTGTACTGTGATGCCATAATTTCACCATAAGCACCAGCAGACCGCAATGCAATTAGATCTCCACGTTGTGTAGCGTTCATCGAGTAGTCTTTGGCAAAAGTATCTGACGATTCACAGATAGGGCCAACCACATCATACACTTGCTCAGCACCTGTTGAATTAAGATTTTCGATGCGGTGATAGGCTTGATATAGTGCAGGACGAATCAGGTCGGTGAAACCTGCATCAAGTATGGCAAACTTCTTGGATGTTCCTTCTTTCACATAAAGGACTTTAGATATGAGTGTTCCGCATTGTCCTACCACAGCCCTTCCTAGTTCAAAGTGTAGGGTTTGATTGGGTTGTAGTGTTAAGTGATTTTTAAACACTTTGAAATAGGACTCAAAATCAGGTGTTGGGAAATGATTAGGATGTTCGTAGTTGATGCCTAGTCCGCCACCTACATTGATGTGTTCTATTTTGATTTGTTGGGCAATGAATAATTCTTGTATTTCATTCACTCTGATGCACAAGGCTTGAAAAGAAGTCATGTCAGTTATTTGCGACCCGATATGGAAGTGAAGACCTATCAGTTTTACGTTTTTCAGTCCATCGAATTGGCCAATCACGCTTTCCAACTCAGACATGTTAATTCCAAACTTGTTTTCATTCAGCCCAGTGGTAATATAATGATGCGTATTGGCACTAACATTAGGATTGATGCGAAGTGCAACATTGGCAGTTTTGTTGTTTTGTTTGGCCAACTCGTCTATCACTTGCAATTCTGGTATGGATTCTACATTGAAGCAAAAAATATCATTTTTCAAACCCAATTCTATTTCCCAGTCAGCTTTTCCAACCCCTGCAAATACAATTTTAGATGCAGAAATTCCAGCGTCAATTGCAGCTTGAACTTCACCTCCACTTACGCAATCTGCTCCCAGTCCTGCTTCTTTTATTACACGTAGCACCTCTGGATTTACATTGGCTTTCATCGCAAAGTGCACATGAAAATCGTGTTGCTCTGTTTGCTCGTTGATGGTGGCAAGGGTTTGACGCAACACATTTAAATCATAATAATAAAAGGGAGTTTCTATGCCCTTGAATTTTTCTATTGGAAAATTACCTTTTAACATAATCTTACTTTTTAGGAAATGAAACAGAATAAACTTTTGTACTTAACAATCTCAAGCCTGTTTTGTGTTGAGATTGTTGAAAATATAAACAATAATATGAATCGGATGATGACTGCATCTTAATTGAATAATGCATCACTCAATGCATTCAGTGCGCGCTTTTTGTCGGTGGCTTTTAGCAGAAATGACACATTGTAATTGCTGCCTCCATAGGATATCATTCGGATGGGTATTTCTTTGAGTGCGCCAACTATTTTGGCTTGAAACCCAATGTTTTCATACGGCATGTCACCTACTACACACACAATTACCATGTCTTTGTCCACCGTTACGGTTCCAAATTTTTTCAATTCATTGACAATTTCATCCAGTCGTTTGGCATTGTCAATGCTCACAGACACGCCAACCTCAGACGTGGTGATCATGTCAATTGGAGTTTGATAGGTCTCAAAAATTTCAAACACTTTGCGTAAAAAGCCATGGGCTAAAAGCATGCGCCCAGATTTTATTTTAATGGCTGTAATACCGTCTTTGGCTGCTACGGCTTCAATCTTGCCTTTTTTGCTGATAGTAGAAATCAGCGTGCCAGGAGCGTCAGGTTCCATGGTGTTCAGGAGTCGAACAGGAATATTGGCTAATTTTGCGGGAAGGATGCATGTAGGGTGAAGAATCTTCGCTCCAAAATAAGCAAGCTCTGCTGCTTCTTCGAAATGAAGAACTGGTACTGGCTTCGTTCCTTCTACAATACGAGGGTCATTGTTGTGCATACCATCAATGTCAGTCCATATCTGAATTTCAGAGGCTTTTACAGCAGCACCCACCAGTGAGGCTGTGTAGTCGCTACCTCCACGCTGAAGATTGTCCACTTCGCCATAAAAGTTTCTGCAAATATAACCTTGTGTAATGTATATATCATTGTCAGGAATGAGTTCCAATTGCTTTTTGACATTTTCGGTGATGAAAACCATATCCGGTTCGGCATTCTTATCCAACCGCATGTAATCTAGTGCTGGAAGTAGTGCGCTGTTTAGCCCAAGTTCCTGAAGGTATAATTGAAACATGGTGGTAGAAAGCATTTCGCCTTCTGCCAAGACTGCTTTTTCTTCAAATAAAGTAAATGTTGATTTGGAAAAAGAACGAAGGTATTCGAAATGCAAATTGATAGCTGTTTTTGCTTCCAATTTAATGGCTTCATCCGTGTATAACTCATCAATTACATCATCATATTTAGCCACAAGCACATTGATTTTCTCCATTGCCCCTGTGATGTTCATTTTGTAATAGTAGTCAGAAATCTCAACTAAACAATTGGTGGTGCCAGACATGGCTGATAGTACAACGATTTTTTGCTCACCATCACCTATTAATTTTGCTACTTCCTTCATGCGAGTGGCTGAACCTACGGATGTTCCGCCAAATTTCAATACTTTCATTTCACTTGATTTAGATATAAATACTCATGATACAATCGGGTGCAAAAGTAATACTTTTTCTGCAAAGATAGGTTAATGATTTTTCGATTATTTGTCGTAATTTTGCATTCTAGCAGACCGACAATTGGCACAAAACAAAAAAGGAAGAACGGCATGTTCTTCCTTTTTTAAGTCAAGGGTGAAAAACGGGGCTCGAACCCGCGACCTTCGGAACCACAATCCGACGCTCTAACCGACTGAGCTATAATCACCATGTTTTCGGTCTGCAAAGATAATACTAGCTTTGATTTTACACAATAGTTTACCATAAAAAATGCAATAGTTTTCGCAATCAATTAATAACCAATGGAAAAGAATCAATCAATTAATCAATACAGCTTTATTTCACCTTCATTTGAAGTCGTATTATCGGAGATAAAGTCAAAAATCAGACTTTCGATGAGTGGAGTCACAGCTACTAAAATGCATGAAAGTGGTCTGGTTTACAAAAAAAATTATGGAGTGTCCATCGTTAGGATGAAAGAGCTGGCACGGGGATATGAGCCAAATGAAGAGCTGGCAAAACTGCTTTGGAACTTGAAAATAAGAGAGACCATGATAATGTCCACCTTGTTATATCCACCAGAAAAAATGAAAATGTCCTTCGCTCTGGAGTGGATTGAAACGATTGACAATGTAGAATTGGCAGAACAAATCACCATGAATTTATTGTCAAAATTGGCTTATTCACCCACTTTAGCAATAAGATGTGTTAATAGCAATGCGAAATGGTCTCAAATTATAGGATTTATGCTTACCACACGTATTACGCATCTTATGAGTTATGACGATGTCCAATTGGTGGTACAGCGAAGTAACCAACTCAGCTCCACAGATGATTTTCAACTTTACAAAAGCATAGGTGTTGCGCTGGCCAAACTGTGTAGAATGAGTGAAGATGTGGTGACAACTGTTCAGCGGGTCGTTTCTGGTTTTGAGGATTCAACAGAGCGATCTAAATTGTTCATTTGTAATGAAGTAAAACAAGAATTGTTATTTTTAAGAGATTAATATCAGGTAATTGCACAAAAAGTAGTACTTTTGTTGACTGCTAAATACGGCATAATGAAAGAGGAACATTCATACGAATCCATTCGAGAAATTTTCACTGAATATCTTGTATTGCATCAGCATCGGAAAACCCCTGAGCGTTATGCAATTTTGGAGCGTATATACTCTTTTGAAGGACATTTTAATGCCGAGATTCTATACAATTTATTGAAGGAGAATTACCGCGTTAGTTTGGCTACAGTGTACAATACTTTAGAGCTTTTACTGGCTTGCAAACTGGTGGTGAAGCATCAGTTGGGTGGAAAATTTGCTCAGTATGAAAAAGCATTTGGGAGCAACACTCATAATCACTCCGTGTGTACCAACTGTGGCAAAATCAAAGAGTTTTCCGATAAGCAAATACGAACTGCTATCCAGTCTAAGACATTTGCACGGTTTACCATGTCTCATTATTCCTTGTACATCTATGGGCTATGTTCCAAATGTGCGGAACTATTGAAGAAGAAATAATAAAATTACAAATAAGCAATGAAACGAGCACAACAAATAAATACCGACTCACAAGGAAATATTTATATGTGCGAGTTCTCCCGTCGAGTCGGGACAAGCAATCTGATCTCTAAAAATCAATATTAACAAACGAAACACTCATGCCCAGAATAATGACTTCGAACGCAGAAGGGCATGATTGTAAA
>CAIUKZ010000036.1 GCA_903899865.1 uncultured Bacteroidales bacterium
GATCTGATAGCTTCAATAGGAGAAACAATTTTGTTGTTTGTCGTGCGTGTAGCCACACTTCTGAATGCTGAATGTTTAAATGAGCATGGACTTCGACGAAATATTCCAGCTCCAGTCTCATGAAGGTTCGTTAAGGCTAGTTGAGGCAATCGACTGTTAGACATTGAATGTGGATGACAAAAATATCAATTTTCACTTTGAAATCAAATGTCCTGCCTTTGCTAAATAGAAATAGAAATATGTCATATTCCCGTGGTTGCGCAATATTGGAAAAACGAAAATATGCCTTAGAATTTCAGGTTCGTCATCGAATATAAAAACTTTGAACCTGAAATCCTGAAATTCAAAGATTCTAGATTTCAGGATGGAAAAAAAATTACTATGTAAATATAAGCTAAACCTAAATGTGGTATAACTTTTTATATACTTTGAATATTTAACTTCCGAAAGTTGAAATCTATTTCTCCTACTGTCTTGCTTGCATTATGCCCCCAGCTGCAACTAGAAAGAAGAGCTTGAGAAAACTTGCAGTCGATAGACGGCATACTGGCTTTAGTGGGCTTGATCGACTAAAGATACGGCAATGCAAATTAAGATTCGCGGAAGTGGCGAGGTGCTTAGAGCAGAATGTTCTTTCAAGAGAGGACGAAAAGCATCTTCACACTCTAGCGATTCTGCTTCTTATAGCGATTCGTCAACGCTCCGTGCATTATTTCCCATTGAATCTGAATCCAATTGTGCGTACCAACTGGACGGCTGCAAATTATCCTATCGATAAGTGCTGGTCCGATCTGCGTTTTAGAAAGGTTCTAAAATATGATTAAGTTTCGCTTTATCAATGCTGCGTTGCTAATTTATCAATACATCTTCTTATTGTTGTCTTGGTAGCAACATCTCCCAGCCCTTCTTCATGCGTTCGGCTTTCATGAAGGGACTATGATTCTGAGTAATCGTACTCGTGTCTGCAAGCAACTGGCATTCCTGTTCACTTTGAATAGAATGGCCTCCTTGAAAACATTGTTCGAACACCAGGGCCATTGGGGATACCACTATAGTACTTTATGCAGAATTTTTGATGCTGTAATGTCTATAGTCTATATTCGATTCAGACACATAGTTCTTGATAGCAATTTGCATTTCTTCGCAAGAAGATTCGCTTTTTTGTATCACAGGAAGTTCCAGGCTCGCATTGTGGCACCGGTTCCATTGGGTGTGGCGAATATTTGTGGAACAATTGATGCAACTGTCTTTCCTGTATGCAAAACCGACGACCAACAACTACAGTTGGTCATTTATAATGGTAAAGATCGAGTACATGCGATCAAATTTCAAAATACAAGTTTTCCTGATGGGCTGGGAGTGATGACTGGACCAATGGTTGGACGCAGACACGACGAAATGTTGCTTGACCTTGCAAACACTAACGATGCGATGAATGATCTACAGTTAGCCGCCGATATTCCTCCTGTTGAGCATAAAACACTATATATGGACAAAGGATACGTTTCAAGATCGCATTGGCGGGCTGCTTTTCGCAATGGTGTGAACTTAGTCGAATGGATGGTAGTAGAAAACACAAAGATGAAAGTCCCTCGAGGAGTGTGTGCTGAGATGCCATTTGGAAAAATATTAAGCCAGAATAAATATCTCGCATTCTCCAAAGGGCTAAAGCTTCAAATGTCCGGCGTGGGAGTATTTTACATTGTTGGTTGTCTATTTGCAAACGCTCTTTCGTGTTTGTATGGAAACACTGTAAGTGAATACTTTGACTGTCAACCGCCGAGATTGTATGATTACATGCAATGCCGTGAGAGAGGGGTACTACCTGAATTCCCATATTGAGTACGTACAAGTACTCGGCACCAACACTTGCCATGCAACAACACTGCTTTCATCATCGCATTCATCACTTGTTAGGCAATAGTACGCATCATGAAATTGAGTACTTCCTACTACGTAAGTAAACTGCTTCAAATCGTAAAAAGCAACTATCACTTGTTCCCAGAAGCGCGATCACCGCGCCTCATTTCTTGTTCAAAAGCTTCTGTTGTTCTGCTTCTGACACCGAATACGATCTTCTTTTTCTACACTTTTCAAATTTGCGCAACCACAGGAGCGAAAAAAAGTTTTTGGTTGAAAATTCTAAGGCATATTTTCGTTTTGCCAATATTGCGCAACCACACCAATGTTTAATCAATTTCTTACCAAATCCAAACTTTGGATGCACTGAAGTCCATGCAGATTAAGAATACCACA
>CAIUKZ010000037.1 GCA_903899865.1 uncultured Bacteroidales bacterium
ATAATTAATAGTAATAATCAATAGAACCGTGTAATACAGATTGAAATTCTGGGGGTCACTCAGGTACTCAGAACGAAAAAAAGTCTGGATTAATCGATTCTGGTGGGTTTTGACGAGCAGATCCCGCAATTCGAGTATTGGAGGGAGGGGTATTGTCCAGAAACAGGGGCGGATAACAGATAGTAGTATTATAGTAGTATTATAATAATTAGAGTAGTTATCCGGCAACCTCAAACGGATTGAGATTGGATCTGATTTGGTTGGGAATTAGTCATCCTCAAGAAGGGATTTAAAGAGTTGATCGCTCTCATCCAACCCATCTTGGTTCTGAACACGTGATTCGATGGATAAAACATCGACAAATCCGTGAAGGTTGTTGATAAAAACCCATCTGTTGTCAGAGTACTTAGATCGATTCATAACAATCTCATTGATGTTATCTAAAGTGGATGGACATAGTTTGTAGAAATACGTCTTGACGTTGTCTTTTGTCGATGTACGAGTCTGGATGCGTTTTAACCCAATTAATTTTAAAAACTCAGTAAGTTGTTGGGTACTTTTAGAATCAATGTCTTTTCGAACAGGTATTCCTAATTGAGTGGCAATGAAGTTTTTATATTTTGTGCACGTAAATGCAAATTTAGATAAGTCTAGATGAGAGTACTCAACAGAAGAGTCAAATCTAAAATTGGAATAAAATGGAGTTGTCTTAAGAATTGTTTGCAATAAAACTACAGAAGCTAAGGGATCTTTGAGTATTTTTAATTTATTAGAATTATTCTTGGATGATTTTATTTCACCATAAAATTTATTAAATAACTCTTCATTGGATATTTTTTCAAAGTTAATAACACTTGTTCGATATCTCCAGTTGTCGTCTAGATCAAAAAGAGATCGATCGAAAGGGGAGCAGTAGAAAAGTTCGAACGATATGCGCTGAAAAGAAGCTAATTCAGAACTGGTTAATGTCTGATTTCCCTCCCTTAATTCCTTCAAGTGTTCATAATCAGATTGACTGATTGGTGTTGAATTGAGGATAAATTCATAAAGTTCATCAGCAGCGAGTATTTTCCCTTCTTTTGTAATCTGTGAACCGAGTTTAGAGACTTGATCATCCTTGACAACATTGATGCATTTCCAACCAGTACTTGTTTTGTAAGTAACAAAGTTGTTCTTAATTTTATTCTTGGAAAAACGTTGTTGGGAGACAATCAGACTCATCAATCGGAGGAATGGATTGTTTTCATCAAAAATTTCGTTATGGGTGAGAGGATCAAACCCTGTAATTGAATTTTGAACGAAATGATTGTGAATTAAATCAGCTTTGACGACATCAAAATCAGTCTCAAAATTGAATTCTCGGTGTGATAACCAGACTTTAATCTGACCAGGTTGGCGAACTCTAGAGATTTGTTGATCTATATCGAGGTGTGTATTAACCAGTGGTTCAAAGAACCCATAAACAATATCAATTAGTTTTTGATAATCCTCAAAAGTTATGTCAACACCAGTCCCCAGTGTAGGTGAGGAAAGAATAACATCGTATTTGAGAGATTCTGTCTTAATATTCTTAATAAAATCTTTAACTAAATTACTTGTAGAGTTTTCGCTGGTAATTGAGATGACATTAATATGTTTAAAGTTTGGTTTCTTAAGATAGGCGTTAATTTTATCAACCAATCTCTTTGAATTAGAGGACACAAAAACACGTTTGCCGTCCATTATTGAACTGAACATGTCTGCAATTAAATGGATTTTAGATTCAAAAATTTCAATAACTTGAGGAGGTGGTATGTATTCGTTGATTATGAAATTATTAAAATTATTAGACTTGTGAAATCCACGATCTCGTTTCATCCAATTTAAAGTTAAATAACTTGTCCATCCTATATCGGCGTCTAGTGCAACTACCTTCTTGGTATTAAATACAAT
>CAIUKZ010000038.1 GCA_903899865.1 uncultured Bacteroidales bacterium
CAACTTAGTGAATATGCGATTTAGACAAGACAACAAGGATGGCGGCAATCGCACTACCATAGTTCGTTTATTGGGTTGGGAAACGCCCCTCACCTATCGTTTCTAATCTAAATTAGATGGCAAAGGGATGAGCACCGACACTTTGTTGGTATACTCCTCAAATCCTTTTTTATTTTTCTTATTTTTTTCTTCCATCATAGGTATGGATGCGAAAAGAAACATGATGGTCATAGCTACAAAGCCAATAGCTGACCACCAATAGTCCGGAGCAACGGCCATCATCATCACCCAAAGCCCAAACCAAAAACTGATTTCACCAAAATAGTTGGGATGGCGAGAGTAACGCCAAAGTCCGGTTTTGATAAACTCATTGGGCTTGGCTGCTCGCTTAAACGTGCGCATTTGTTCATCGGCAACCAGTTCAATAATTGTGGCAATGACTGCAATGGCAAATCCTACATAAAGTAACCATGAATTTAATTCTTGTGGTTGGTAAAACGCATAATAAACTGGCAGTAAACCAAGAAAAACCATCACCGTAGGAAAAAGATGAATGCCTCCCAAGTTGGTTAACCAATAGATAGATGGATTTTTATCATGCAACATTTTATAGCGCCAGTCTTCATGTCCAAGTCCCGTCCAACCGCGCATCCAATTGTAAGTTAACCTAACCGCCCAAAACAAAATGGCTACCAAAAACAAAGTCCCTACTAAGCTTTCACCCGGGAAAATTCGCCACCATCCGTAGGCAATAAAAGGTGGCACCACACTCCAATAAGCATCATACAAACTAGAGTTTTTGAAGATTACACTAAACAGAAAAATACCTAAAGTAGCAGCAATATCTGCCACGAAAGTTTCTGCTAAAACATTGCCGCCATAGCCACTTTTCTTCATCGCCAACAAAGCTAATCCCGCTACTAGTACTGCAAAAAGATATGCTGCAAAACATATTATATAAGAACGACTAAGTGAATGATTTGAATTCATGGCTTCGGTTTAGAACATAACAATAGCCATTTTGAATGGTTTATAAAAAAACTGCCCCTCCGAAATCCGAAAGGGCAGTTTGAATATAAATAAGAGCTGCACTATTGCATCACCAATTTACCTTGAGCAACCTGTTTGTTGTTTTGAAGAATTTGGAAAGCGTAGAAACCTGAAGCTAAACCATTTCTATCAAAACCAATAGTATTGCCGATAGATAGTATATCCGCCACTTGTCTGCCCATCAAATCGGTAACGATTAATCGGAAATTTTCACTGTTGTCACTCAATTTGAACATGGCATAATCACTCATTGGATTTGGTGCAACGATGACGTTAGTTTTTACCACTTCATCAATGCTATTCACATCAATAAATGTAATTTCTGATTCGTTAGTAATCACCGGCTCGTTGAAGTCAAAATAGATAGCGGCTTCGTCTAAAATTTTGTAGCCCGCAGCTAAGCCATTCTTAGCATCAATGGTAAATTTCACAAAACCGTGGCTGTTTGGCTCGTCATTAGTACTATCCGGCAACATGATGTTTGAGAACTTGTAATTTACATTTTTCCCTGTGCGTGTAACTATGCATGGGTGACTTGATCCCAAGAACGTAAACGTACCTTCTTCTAAATCAGACGCCAATTCATCTAGGATAACTACGTTCACCGCAGGTGCAGTTCCGGTGTTTTGGAAGTTGACGATATACTCGATTTTTTGGTAAGCATTGATAGAAGAAACCATTTGATAAGTTGGGTCGTCATAATTGGTTTCTACAGCCAATTTGTTGTTTGGATCCCAGCTACCTACAACGGTTTGGTGGATAGTATCCACGTTGTTGGTTTGATTTACATCATTACATGA
>CAIUKZ010000039.1 GCA_903899865.1 uncultured Bacteroidales bacterium
GTATCAGGTGAGCCACTCGAAGCAAGGCTTCCTTATGGCGACCCTTTTACTCTAACTCAATATGCCAAACTAATTTTCAATGCCAATAAATTGCCAAGAGATGTAGAGCATACAAACGCATATTTCCGCAGGTTCTTAATAATTCCTTTCGATGTTACAATTCCCGAAGCAGAACAGGACAAAGAACTTCATACCAAAATTATCAAATCAGAACTATCAGGGGTTTTCAATTGGGTGCTCGAAGGCTTAAATCGATTATTACAACAAAAAAATTTCACTCATTCTGATGTCGTACAAAAAGCAAGGGAAGATTACGAATTGAAATCAGACAGTGTACGCATTTTTCTTGACGATATGGAATATCAGAAAAGTGCAACAGAATATGTACTTCGTAAAGAAATTTACAGAGATTACAGAAGCTATTGTATGGACGAAGGATTTAAGGCAGTTAACAATACCAACTTCATAGAACGACTTGAAGCTCATGGATGTCAAATTGAAAAGAAAAATGTCGGGAACGTGGTTTTTCTCACACGTAGAATCGAATTATTATAAAAATAAATGTTTATCAAATCAATTCACGGTTTGCACTTTTTGCACAAAGCAAATTCAAACCATAGTGCAAATCGTGAAAAAAGTGAAGCCAAAACAAAATAATTATTTTTTGCACAACCATGTACGCACAACCATATTTACAAAAATACAAAGGTATATCCACACGCTTCACATGCCCTTCATGTGAGCGCAAAAATAGCTTTACGCTATATTTGGATGGCAGCACCCACCAGCCTATTTACCGTACTGTTGGTATTTGCAATCGCAAATCTAAATGTGGTTATCACTATCCCCCAAAACAATACTTCATGGATAATCCAAACTTAAATGAAACCACAAGCCAAGCTAGTGATCTTCATTCCCCAAAACCTATTGTTGCCAAGCAACAAACGGTTTTACCTATCGGCACAATACCATTCTCCTTTGTCGAACGCTCAGCAAGTTACAAAAGTAACTTTGTTCGCTTCCTTTGTGAGTTCCTCACTACGGAACAAATAAGCTCCATTGGCGATAAATACGCCATTGGAGCAACAAAAAACATGGAAGTGATTTTTTGGCAAATGGATAAAACTGGCAAAGTCCGTTCAGGTAAAATCATGCAATACAATGCCCTTACGGGCAAACGTATTAAGCATGAAAGCGGAGCAATTGATTGGGTACACAACAAACTCAAAAAATCAGGCACATTGCCCGAAGATTACAATCTTCAACAATGTTTTTTTGGAGAACACCTGCTGGGTTTACACCCCGAAGCAACTGTTTGTATAGTCGAAAGCGAAAAATCAGCACTCATTTCAGCGGCACTTTTCCCCGATGAAATATGGCTTGCTTCTGGTGGGCTGGATAACCTCACAGTTGATAAATGCAAAGTTCTGAATAACAGAGCAGTCATTCTATACCCAGACCTTAACGGCTACAATAAATGGCTCGACAAAGCCAGTCAAATAGAAAAACAATATGATTTCAACATATCTGTTTCAACTCTTTTGGAAGACATTGCGACTCCCGAAGCCAAAACCAAAGGGCTTGATATTGCTGATTACATGATTAATCAGCTTACAAATCCCCTCTACACAGGGAGAGGGGTTGGGGGTGAGGTCATTCAACCACCTGAACCCATACAAATACAACCACCTCCAGTTCAAAATCCTTTCACTCCAGAACTGGCAGAAATGATTGAAACAAATCCTGCATTATTAACCCTTATCAACAAATTAGATTTAACTGAATCTTAAACCCCAAATCCCATGAACACACCCCTCACAAAATACCAACTCAAAAAACACCGAGAAGTCCTCGATGAAAAATACCTCGAAAAACAACTTGTTTTTCTCACTGATAACAAAACCGAGATACTTTTTGATATTCGTCAATATCAAAAAAAACATTTCAACTCCTATCGTAATCACTTTGTCCACAGTCGCACTGTGGTCAAACTTCTCAAAACCAACAAGCGAACTATTCGTTTGCTGGCCTCCTACAAGTACATTTCGAGCTTTGCTCTCTGTTCTCATATACTTTTCAACCTTACTGATTTACGTGATTTTATCAAATCACTTTAAAATTATTAATTATTAGCTTGTTGAAACTTTCAAATTCAATCTAATGATAATTTTCCCTATCTTTGCATTTCTTAAAACTCAAATTACACATTTGAGTTTTTCTCATTCTATTAAACCGTGAAATAATCTATAATAGCACCCAATGTCCAACCCTGCCCACTTCCACACCGTATTAAACAAATACCGTAAATTCTCATTCTCAGAGCGTGATAAAGGCGACCGTTTTGAGCGTTTAATGCAATTATATTTACAAACAGATCCAAAGTTTGAACCATTATTTAAGCATGTTTGGATGTGGAATGATTTCCCATGTAAAAAAGATTTCGGTGGTAAGGACACAGGGATTGATTTGGTGGCATTAACACATGAAGGAGATTATTGGGCAATACAATGTAAATGCTTTCAAGAGAGTGCTACAATTGATAAACCGGCTGTCGATTCTTTTCTTTCAACCTCTGGTAAAAAATTTTTAAATGAAGAGTTCAAAACAGTCAGTTTTTCAAACCGTCTTTGGATTTCGACAACCAATCATTGGGGAAGCAATGCAGAGGAGACAATCAACAATCAAATTGTACCAATTCAACGCCTTTCACTTTCCAATTTAGAGAACGCACCAGTTGATTGGGAAAAATTAGAAAACGGCTTGCACGGTGAGCAAGCACGTAGCAAAAAACACCATTTAAAACAGCACCAAGAAACAGCATTAGCAAACACAAACGAGTATTTCAAAACTCAAACACGAGGTAAACTCATTATGGCTTGTGGTACAGGCAAAACCTTTACTTCGCTTAAAATTGCCGAGAATGAAACCAATGGCAAGGGTTTAGTATTGTTTTTAGTACCCTCTATAGCGTTGTTAGGTCAAACCTTAAACGAATGGACAGCACAGGCAAACGAACCAATTAATGCAATTTGTATTTGTTCTGATTCGGGAGTATCTCAGAAAAAGAAACAAAATGATGATTCCGATGGGTTTAGTGTAGTTGATTTAGCATTACCAGCTTCTACCAATGTCGGCAAAATTGTAAAACAATTTCGCGACATTATGAATGCGGATAAACCAGGCATGACTGTGGTTTTTTCTACCTATCAATCCATTGATGTTATTGCTGAAGCTCAATTAGCTTTATTAGATAGTCAAGATTCGGAAACACCTTACGGTATTTTCGATTTAATTATTTGCGATGAAGCACACCGCACAACAGGCGTTACCATTGCCGAATCTGACGAATCAGCATTTGTAAAAGTACATGATAACACCAAAATTCAAGGCTTAAAACGCCTTTACATGACTGCAACACCTCGTATATTTGATGAAAACACCAAATCCAAAGCCGCCCAAAACGATGCCGTTTTGTGTTCTATGGACGATAAAGATAAATATGGTGAAGAAATCTACCGTATTGGTTTTGGCGAAGCAGTTGAGAAAGGTTTATTATCCGATTATAAAGTATTGGTACTTACATTATCCGAAAACGATATACCTCAAGCCCTGCAAAATGCTATCGCTGATAATGACAGCGAAATTAATACTGATGATGCTTCTAAACTTATTGGTTGTATTA
Source organism: uncultured Bacteroidales bacterium (assembly GCA_903899865.1). Classification (GTDB taxonomy): domain Bacteria; phylum Bacteroidota; class Bacteroidia; order Bacteroidales; family Paludibacteraceae; genus Paludibacter. The sequence continues at coordinate 3,683 of CAIUKZ010000039.1, forward strand.
ATGCATTATCTAAACAGGTATTGGGTGACGAGGGTGTTATTAAAGATACCGACCCCGAACCAATGCGCCGTGCCGTTGCATTTTGTGCCAATATAAAGGATTCAAAACAGATAACAAGAATTTTCAACGAAACAGGCAATATCTATGCAGAATCATTACCAGCTGATAAACGTGAGGAATTAGTTTACCTAAATTCTCAACACGTTGATGGTACTATGTCAGCACCACTCCGTGACGAAAAACTGTCATGGCTTAAAGCCACTCCAGCTGATGCCAAAGAATGTCGAGTATTGACTAATGCACGTTGTTTGAGCGAGGGTGTTGATGTCCCTTCGCTAGATGCAGTTTTATTCCTTTCTGCTCGTAACTCTCAGGTGGATGTGGTTCAGTCTGTTGGTCGTGTAATGCGTAAAGCTGATGGCAAAAAATACGGTTATATCATTATTCCAGTTGTTGTGCCTTCCAATGTCGAAGCCGACAAAGCATTGGACGATAACAAACGTTATGCAGTTGTTTGGACTGTTTTAAACGCTCTTCGTGCGCACGATGACCGTTTTAATGCTTTGGTAAACAAACTCGAACTAAACAAAAAGAAACCTGGTCAAATCATTGTTGGTCGTCCCGCCTCAACACCAAGAGGCAATCAATCAGATGATAATCTTACTGCCGAATTTACCCAACAACTCACACTTGAATTTGAGCAACTCCAAAATGCTGTTTTTGCTCGTATGGTTATAAAAGTGGGCGACCGTAGATATTGGGAACTGTGGGCAAAAGATGTAGCCAAAATTGCAGAACGTTATATCGAAAAAATTACCAACCTTATCAATCAAGGAGGAGAACATAAAAAGGTTTTTGAGAATTTCGTAAAAGGATTACGTAAAAATATCAATCCTTCCATTACGGAGCAACAAGCCATTGAAATGCTTTCGCAGCATATCATTACAAAACCAGTTTTCGAAGCCTTATTTGAGGGATATTCTTTTGTAAAGAATAACCCTATCTCGGTTTCTATGCAAACAATGGTTGACCTTTTGGAAGCTCAATCTTTGGAGAAAGATGCTGATACTTTACAACGATTCTACGAATCTGTAAAGAAACGTGCAGCAGGTATTGACAATGCAGAGGGTAAGCAAAAAATTATCGTTGAGTTATACGATAAATTCTTTAAATCTGCATTTCCTAAAATGGTGGAGCAGTTGGGTATTGTTTATACCCCTGTGGAATGTGTCGATTTTATCATTCACTCCGTGAACGATATTCTTCAAAAAGAATTTGGACGATCCATAACTGATGAAAACATTCATTTATTAGACCCATTTACCGGAACAGGTACTTTTATTACTCGATTGTTTCAAAGTGGATTAATCAAAGAAGAAGATTTAGAACGCAAATACAAACACGAAATACACGCCAACGAAATTGTATTGCTGGCTTATTACATTGCTTCTGTCAATATCGAAAATGCTTTCCACGATGCAACCCTTGACCCCGATGATGGCATTGGCAAAGAAAAATACATTCCTTTTGATGGTATTTGTTTAACCGATACTTTCCAATTAGGTGAAACACCAGCCAGTGAGAAACTTTTCTCAGAAATGTTTCCACAAAATTCAGACCGTGTTGAGAAGCAAAAAAAAGCACCGTTACGTATTATTTTTGGTAATCCACCGTATTCGGTTGGTCAGAACTCTGCTAATGATAATGCACAAAATCAAAGATATTTCA
>CAIUKZ010000040.1 GCA_903899865.1 uncultured Bacteroidales bacterium
AAGTAAAGCGCCTGCTAAAATAGAAGAGATACCGACAACACTCAAGAAAAATGTGGTTGTATTATTGATAAACTGGAATCTGGCAAACAGTGCAATCAACAGAAAGAGTACCAGCGGATTGGAAAATGTGAGACCAAACGAAGTCATGAAATCACCAAATAGTGAGTGTTTTTTGGTGTCATTGGGCTTTATCTGATGTGGGTGGCTGCGGTAGGTGTAGACTCCAAAGGCTATCACCAAGAGGCTGCCCACTAGCTGAATCGCAAATTTATATTGATCAATAATATCGATTACAAAGCTTAGGAAAAACAGGGTAATGATGGTGTAAACCAAGTCGGAGAAAGTAGCCCCAAGGCCAGTAGCGATACCATGCGCTCTGCCTCTGTTGAATGTGCGTTGTATAATTAACATACCTATCGGTCCCACAGGAACTGAAACACATAGCCCGATAAGTATTCCTTTTATTATGATTTCAAACATTGATTTTTTTTTGAATTGCTAGCAAAGATAGTGAAAAATGCTATCGTCAGGGATGATTAAATACCAAACTTTATCAACTCTTCAATAAGGATTGTATTCTCATTGGGTGTGCCTACTGTTATTCTAATACATCCACCACATAATTTGACCGAATTTCTGTTTCGCACGATTATGCTTTGATTTACCAAATAATTGTAAATGGCATCTGCATCAGTCACTTTCACCAATATGAAGTTGGAGTCAGTAGGGTAAATGTGTTCAACGAGTGCAAGCTCTTCAAGCATGCCTATGAGTTTTTTTCTTTCATCAAGTAAAATCTCAACCCATGCATGTACTTTTTCTGCATTGTTCAATGCTTCAAGCGCTTGTCTTTGTGTAAGCATGTTGACATTGTACGGATATTTTATTTTGTTTAATACCTGAATGATAGCCGTAGATGCAAATGCCATCCCAAGCCGAATAGCGGCACTTCCCCATGCTTTGGAAAGGGTTTGTAAAACCACCAAATTAGGATACTGACCCAGAAGTGTAGAAAAACTTTCCACGCCTGCAAAGTCGATATATGCTTCATCTACCACCACTATCCCTTCGAAAGTTTTTAGCAAACTGATAATTTCATCTGGGTTAAGGTTGTTCCCCGTAGGGTTATTGGGTGAGCAGAGCCATACCAGTTTGGTGTTAGCATCACATGCTTCCAAAATGCTTGCTGCGGTAAACTGAAAGTTTTCGTCCAGCAGTACTCTTCGATACTCTATGTCGTTGATGTTGGCGCTTACTTTGTACATGCCATAAGTGGGTTCTATGGCCACCACATTGTCCACTCGTGGCTCACAAAATGCACGATATAGCAGGTCAATGGCTTCATCGCTTCCATTTCCAAGAAAGATGTTTTCCGATGCTACGTTTTTGATGGTGGAAATCTTCTCTTTTACTTCCAATTGTAGTGGGTCTGGATAACGATTGAAGGGTGCGTTGTATGGATTTTCATTCGCATCCAAATAGACCGATGCTTCTCCTTTGAACTCGTCGCGTGCGCAAGAGTAGGGTTGTAGGTCACGGATATTATTGCGTAATAGTTGGTCAAGGTTCTTCATATTTATGGATATTTTGCCTTTGGCGATAGAAACTGCGTGATATTAGCCTGACGGCGTTATTTGCTTTGCGATATTTGCCTTCGGCGATAGATACTTCGTGATATTTGCCTTCGGCGATATTTGCCTATGGCGATAGTTTTTTATTTGCACACATCCTAAAGTCTCCGCCAGCTGGCGGAGACTTTAGGATGTGTGCAAATAAAAAACTATCGCCATAGGCAAATATCGCCGAAGGCAAATAT
>CAIUKZ010000041.1 GCA_903899865.1 uncultured Bacteroidales bacterium
AAAGTAAAGATTGATGTAAAACAATTTTTGCTTTTCATTCAGTTTGGAAAAACCATAGAGGTCTTGATAGCACTCATTGAGCAAATCAAACATTTTACTGGCATATTTTCTCACCAGTTCTTTTCGTGATTTGCATTTAACAACTCTTAGTTTGTGCTTTTTTTGTACTATCTCAGCGATTCGAAAAAATCGTTCGGGAAATACTTCTGGTACTGGAACCTTGTATTCGTACCAGTCTATGTCTTTGCTGAAACCGTAGGCCTCGATGTGCTTAGGATAGTACTCGTAGTTGTATATGGCGCCAAGTGTTCCCCGTTGATCAAATCCTCTTATTAAAGTTCCTTCATGGTCAAAATCGGTAAATCCTAACGGACCATGTATGGCACGCATTCCACTGTTTCGAGCCCATTCGCATGCAGTGTCAAACAAGGCCTTTGAGACCTCCATGTCATCAATAAAATCTACCCATCCAAATCGTGCTTGATGTAGATTCCACGTACCATTAGCCACTGGATTGATGATTACTGCTATTCTCCCCACAACTTCATTCCCTTTGTAAGCAAGGAAATAGACCGCATCACAAAAATCTAAAGCAGGATTTTTCCCTTTTGTTAAATTTTTCTTGTCGTCCATGTATAATGGAGGAGCGGCAAATTTACAGTTTTTGTATAAGTCAATGCCAAACCAAATAAATTTTGATAAGTCCTTTTTTGTTTTAACTTGTTTTACCTCAACAGCCATTTCTTTCAATTTTATGTCAATGCCTACATCAGATAGGACATTGATAGATTCACTTATTTTTGTTCCAAAAGCACCACATTCTCAACGTGGTGAGTGTGTGGAAACATATCAACAGGTTGCACCGCAGTGACTTTATACTTGCTGCTCAGCAACCCTAAATCACGTGCTTGTGTAGCAGGATTACAACTTACATAGACTATTCGTTTCGGATTGGCAATCAGAATTGCCTGTATTACATCGTCGTGCATTCCAGCCCGTGGTGGGTCAGTGATAATGACATCAGGTTTTCCATGTTTTTCGATGAAGGCAGCATTGAGAATGTCTTTCATGTCTCCAGCATAAAATAGGGTGTTTTCTATGCCATTGAGTTGTGAATTGACCACGGCGTCTTCTATCGCTTCTGGCACATATTCTATCCCCACTACCTGTCTGGACTGACGAGCCACAAAGTTGGCTATGGTGCCAGTGCCTGTGTATAGGTCGTAAACCAGCTCGTTGCCAGTTAGTTGTGCAAAGTTTCGAGTTATTTTATATAATTCGTATGCTTGGTCTGAATTGGTTTGGTAAAATGACTTGGGTCCGATTTTGAATCTCAACCCTTCCATTTCTTCATAAATACACTCATTGCCCTTGAATACGTTCACATGCTGGTCGGTGATGGTGTCGTTGGCTTTGGAGTTGATGACATAGAGCAAGGAGGTGATTTGAGGGAATTGTTCTGCCAAATGAGTCAGTAGTCCTTGTTGTGCGTCAAGGTCTTCATAATAAAAAATCACGATGACCATCAATTCACCTGTAGAAGTGGTTCTAATCATCAATGTACGTAGAAACCCTTCTTGATTTCGTAAATCAAAGAATGTCAAACCATGTTGCAATGCATAATGCCGAACCTCATTTCTGATAGCATTCGAATCGTCAGTTTGCAACCAGCACTTATTAATGTCTAGTACTTTGTCAAATTGTCCAGGAATGTGAAATCCTAGAGCGTTCATCGTTTCAAACACTTTCCCCTCGGCTATCTCTTCGTTGGTACGACAGCGCTTGTTGGAGAAAGTAAATTCAAGTTTGTTGCGGTAAAACTCAGTTTTTTTGGAACCTAATATTGGCGATATTTCGGGTAACTCAATTTTTCCAATGCGAGACAAATTGTCTACCACTTGTTTTTGCTTATGTCGTATTTGCTCCGAATAGGGGAGTATCTGCCATTTGCAACCACCACAGATGCCATAATGTTCGCACACGGCGGGTTGTCGTTGCTCGGAGTACTGGTGAAAGTGCACAGGACGAGCCTCCATGAAGCTACTTTTTTTGCGTGTGATTTGTAGGTCTACAACATCGCCAGGTACCACAAATGGGACAAAAACAACCACATCATTTACTCTTGCTATGGCTTTGCCTTCGGCAGCTATGTCAATGATGGGTACGTTTTCGAATACGGGAAGGGGTTTCTTGTTCTTAGCCATTGTTCTTTCTCTTCTAAGCTCTTATCACTTGATTTTAAACTTACAAAGGTAACAATTTTTAAGCTATATTGTGTGTGAAGTCCCAATTTTTTGGGTGCTAGATACTTGGTCCTTGTGATTAGAACTTTCCATTTTCTGACTAATATTGCCAGAAAGTTAACTACTAAAGAATCTGTTATAGGTTCTGAATCTGCCAGTTGTGCTTACTGATTGGTAATTTTTTCGAAAACCATGAGTTTGTATTTTTTGTTTTCGGCAAATACTACAGGGTTGACAGTCTTTAGGTTTTTGTCAATTTTCTCTTGCAAAAACGGGAAGATGGATTTGATAGCATAGTAAATACCAGGCTGTTTCAACTCCAGTTTTTCCAATGCAAATCGATATAAAGGCATGCCGATATTATTGCCCCAAAGGTGTACGTAGGCTATGGTAGGCAAAATGTTCGGAGTGATATCTTGTTCAGATTTTAGCTCCCAGCCGTGTTTTTTTAGTTTCTCGAGAAACGCATCCCAGTAGTGTCCAGATTTTTCGGCACCGTCGCCTATTCTGAAATAATCGCATGCTATCCAAGTAGCATCAGGTTTGGAAATTTTGTGTAATAATGGTAATGACTTGTCTAAATCCAGGTACTGCAAACTTTCGGAAGTAATCAAGGTGCCATATCTGTTGATGTTTTCCTCTACGGGCACGTCCTCAAACTTGCAATGATAGTTCTTAATTTGTGGATATTTTTTAGAAATATAATGTATCTGGGTGTTGTCTGGAGTCAGAGCTATCGGTGACAATCCTTTGTCAATGAGCAGTTTTAATAATCCACCCATGCCACACCCAATGTCAAAGACTTCATCCTTGGTGTTTTTGATTTTTTCAACCAGTAGTTCTGCATATCGATGCTGCGCATTGTAAATGTCGTTCAATGAGATGTCCTCTGGTCGAATGCTAGGGTCGTCAAAATAACCATAGTGCAAAAAATCGCCTTTGAGTATTTGAGAGTACAATTTCAACTGTGCATCATCTCTCACACGTTCTACTTTTTTGCGATTGCGTTGTAGTTTGATGATTTTGTTTAACTCGATAGGGTTTAGTACTTTTTTAAGGATGGGTTTAATCAGACTCATTGGTGTTCTATTTTTTATGGCTAAGGTGTCGTTTTTTTTCTGAGCTGTAAAATTATGAAAAAAAGCTTGCATTATAGCCCTTTTGTTTCGAAAAGATGCAGTGTGGAGGTGTTGGCGATAACTTTTGTATTGGCACACTTTACAAAAGTGCGGCAGAGTAGGGCAAGGCGTGAGCCTTGTTTTTAGCTACGACGTAGGTAGGAGCCAGACGCCGACAGAAAGAACCTACGCTCATCTGAGGGCTGGGTAGTAGCTCAGAGCCCCATTCTTAATGCCATTCTTATGCTTGAACGCTTACGAAAGAGAGGTAACGAAATGAGCTTTCCAAAAAAATAATGAACTCTAATAAATTGCGAATTCAATCGAATGCCAAATAAATCAATGCTTTATGAGATAAATCCATGTTTACTTATTATCAACAGATTGCTCCATTTCTGGCAGTTTAGAATGAAAAGCCAATTTTTTCAGCCAACATTTTTTCAATGGTAGTTTTCCCTACACAGCTAATACCAACTATATATAAAATCATAAAAACTCTCTGGTGTTTAAAAATCATATTTTCGTTTTTCAATCGGAATGGTTTTCACTTTCTCTATATTTTTTAATATCTTTTTACATGTAAAAATCAACTTTTCTTTATTTGGTGGGTCACCCCAAAATAAATCATCCAATTCCCAATCTTCCACTTGCATTATTTCTTTGGTTAGTTTCTCTGCTTTATCAATGTATTCAGTCTCATCTATACAATCACTTGATAATAAACCAAAATGCAAAGTCAAATCATGAGTTAATTTCTCTGCTTCGATCAAAATTCCATTATATGCTTCTCTTGATAAATCGTCTGTATCCATATACTGTAGTTTTTTTTTTTTTGCTTGCTGCCAACGTTTAATGGTATGGTGTCGTGCGGGATTACGAAGCGATTTCTTATCAGTTTACACCAACTTTTTTTACGAGCTACCAACGCTCGAAAACCGCTGAAACCCGCATGCACTATACCATGTGTTAGCCACTGCCGTTTTTATTAATCATCAATTTTCCATTCCTTTTCTTTACTGTTATAAAAATATTCAACTCCCATAAATCCATAATATCCAATCCAGTAATGAAATTCACCAATTCCATTTATTGGTTTAAAATACAGAAAATTATGGTCTATCTGCTCAGAATAATCATAAATAAAACTCTCTGGTAAAATCCCAATCCACACTTTGGGCAATTTGTCAATATATTTGGGTCTTAAAGATTCAAGACTAACTGGATAGTCTCCATTGTCGTTTTTATACATCTCGATTTTTTGAATCAACAATTCCGCATTGTCTTTTGTAACTTTCCCCTGAATCCGAACAACAGCAAAAAACAAAATCATATTAATCAGTCCAACAAATAGAAATACCTTACTGACACTTAATAATCGCTTATATTTCCAAGTACCTCTCAATAGTCTAGCAATTGAGCCAAAAAGAAATGTTATCCCTCCAACAATCATTAATCCATAAGGAATCAATCCTTTTGAACCCTCAATGATTATCACGAAGAATATTAGTCCTAAAATCAGATAAAGCAATATTTGAATCAATATTTTTTTTGTATCATCAGTCATTGTGTTACTGTTTTTTTTACGGTTGTGGCTAACGCCCGAGGCTATGGGATTTTGGCGGTCTGCGGGCGGATTTCCTGTCGTGAAACGACAAAGGAAATGCGGGCGCAAAGACTGCTAAAATCACGTCAGCCCGCCAAAACACATAGGCGTGTGTGTGCGCCCTGCATGAGCAGGACGCACACGCTGCAAGCAATTGCAAATTGCAAATATACAATTATTTCCAGTTAATAATTAGTTTGTAGCGTGTGTATTTCTCCAGAGGGTGTAAGTCCCATATGTGCGGAGTCGGTCCGAAGCATTGTAAGTCACAAGGTGGTTTATTGTGAGGTATGCAGTAGGTGGGCGGTTGCTTGTAGCCCTATCCTGAAAACCACTATTACGGTGGCACGCCTGCAAAAACGAGGCTACGAAGCTATGTTTACTTATTATCAAAAGATTGCTCCATTTTTGGCAGTTTACCTGTCAGCGGCGAACTGTCCCGCAATCGGCGGGATGGTCCCGTAGAACGGGATAAATTGTGAGAGGCGCACTCCGTCAGTGTTTACTGGCGGAGCGGTCTACTCGATTGGCAATAGTTATTTTTTTGTCTGATTATATTTATTCAAAATGTCAAACATTTCATACACATTATCAGGTGTTAATTTCTTTAATTCTATCTCTTTAATTAATTCGAGATTATCAGAAATAAGGGTTTTTAATAATTTTGGATTAAGCCATTTTATTGAACCATCAGGCAAAATAACATAGCTTGTCCTACAACAAACTTCTTTTTGTGGTTCACCTTCTTTTATTATTCCAACTTTTAGTTGTTCTTCCTTAAATCTTGCTGGTTCGCCTATAAAGTAAGAATAAAATCCTATCCCAATTATTTTATTAAATCCTAATAACTTGGAATATGGATAACTATTTATATAAATCGAATCACCGACTAAAACACCCCAAACATTTTTAGTCAAATTATCAGTTTCCGTTGATGGATTAACCTTTTTAATTATATGGTTAGTAATTCCACCTGTCATAAAAACGTTTCCCTGAGTTCTTTGCTTAATCTGAAAATCAAAATACTTAGAAGGAGCATTTGACTTAAAATCAGAAAAATTCATAAAGACATTTGCTCTTTCTTGTCCATAAGACTTTATTACAATAAGAGTCATTAAAATCATAAAAGTAATCTTTTTCATATCAGTCTATTTTTTGTTTTTGGATTGTTAACTCGCAGTATCTTTTTATAATTATTGCCAACGACAGAGACTATGCCGATTGGCGGTTTGCGGGCGTATTCGCTGTCGCCAAGCGACAAAGTGAATGCGGGCGCAACACCTGCCAATTGCACTTCCGCCAGCCAATGGGCATAGACGTGTGTTAGGCGTTTGGTGCTTGCTCTTTCTTTTCGTGTTTTGTTGCTTTTCTAATTGTTACAAAGTCTCGCATACTCACTTTCTATGTCACTTTGTTTTTAAGCTTTAATTTCAATTTTTTCTCCTAAAAACTTCGGTTTCTTGTCGAAAATTAAGTCGATAAACACTTTAACTCGTGCAAATTTCTCTCTTATTTTTGTCTTGAATCCGTTGTATGCATTCACGTCTTTTGCATTAAACCCAATTGCGTTTAATTTCAAAGAGTTTGCAATGTAAACTGCACGCTGATTGTGAAATTCTTGTGAAATAACTGTAAAACTGTCTTGTCCAAAAATTTCTTTCATTCGGAAAACTGAGTCGTAAGTTCTAAAACCAGCAAAGTCTAAATAAATTCGATTTTCAGGAATTCCATGTTTAATCAATTCGTTTTTCATGTCCTCAGGTTCGTTGTAATCCTTTTTGCTGTTGTCGCCACTAATGACTATGTTTCTGATTTTTCCTGCTTTGTATAGTTGAACTGTCGCCGAAATTCGCTTTGCAAAATACTGGTTTGAGCTTCCGCTTTTCAGAAATTTTGAAGTTCCTAAAAGTAGTCCAACATTGTTTTCTGGTATCGAATCCGTTTCAGAATATATTTTGTTTTCTGTCTGTTTGTTGATTGTCGAATTTGCCCACAAAATGGAAATCAACGATGATACAATCAAGATAATAATTGTCGGTTTATAAGTTTTTTTATTCTTATTTTCATACGTTACTTGTTCAAATTCAGGTGTTTTTGTTTTTTTTGCACTTACGCCTAACACCGAAATATGGTTAACTCATTTTCATATAAGAGCAACTCAGTTGCTCTTATATTCTCCTTAAGAATCGGGCGGTTGAGAATCACAAATATAAACAAAAGTTTTTAGTCAATAAACATAAAAAAAAGAGCGACTGAAAAACTTAATTTTCAGTCGCTCGGATGTGTGTTGGTGGAGATTACCGGACTCGAACCGGTCACCTCAACACTGCCAGTGTTGCGCTCTAGCCAGATGAGCTAAACCCCCGTTTTTGGTGAATGCAAAGATAGTGTTTTTTTTTGAAAAAGTCAACTTCTTTTTCTAGTCTTTGCTACATTGCTGATACTAGGTGCGGGGTATGCACTCATGGAATAATTCGTTCAATTTTTTTTTCAAGCTTTGAATGATTAATTCATGTTCCATTATGCACAGTCAACTACTAGGGAGTTTTTCAATAGCAACGAAATTAGATGATTGGAAAAGTCAGTGTGGGTGTGCTTGAAAACGAAAAGACCGCTAAACATGTGTGTCTGAGCGGTCTTTGAGTTGGATATGCTGGTTGGTTTACAACCTTGCTTTGATGGCTTTGGTTTCGGCTTCGAAGCCTGGTTTTTCGAGCAGTGCAAACATGTTCTTTTTGTAGGCTTCTACTCCTGGTTGGTCAAATGGATTGACGCCCAGCAGGTAACCGCTGATGCCACACGCTTTCTCGAAGAAATAAATCATCTGTCCGAGGTAGTATTCGTTCAGTTTTGGTAATTCAATTTTCAAATTGGGCACGCCACCGTCCAAGTGTGCAAGCATGGTGCCCAATTCAGCCATTTTATTTACTTCATCCACACGTTTGCCAGCAAGGAAGTTGAGTCCGTCGAGGTTGTCTTCTGAGGTTGGGAACACGGTGGTGTAATTGCTTTCTTTTACTGTGATAACGGTTTCGAAAATGGTACGCTCACCGTCTTGTATCCATTGTCCCATGGAGTGAAGGTCGGTGGTAAAGTCCACAGCAGCAGGGAAAATACCTTTGCCGTCTTTGCCTTCGCTCTCACCGAAAAGCTGTTTCCACCATTCTGATACAAAGTGAAGTTTTGGGTGGTAGTTGACCAAAATTTCAATTTTCTTGCCGCTTTGATACAAGGCGTTGCGCACGGCAGCGTATTGCGCAGCAGGGTTTTCGGCAAAAGGAGTGTCCTGTCCACACACTTGCTCCATCTTCAAAGCACCGCTCACCAACTGACGTACATCAAATCCTGCTACTGCGATAGGAAGCAGTCCTACAGGCGAAAGTACAGAGAAACGGCCACCGATGGTATCTTCAATAACGAAAGTTTTGTAACCTTCCTGAGTAGCCAATGTGCGGAGCGCACCGCGTGACTTGTCGGTGATGGCTACAATCAGTTTTTGTGCAGCGGCTTTGCCTTGTTGTTGCTCCAACTGTGTTTTCAGCAGACGAAAAGCCAAGGCAGGTTCGGTAGTTGTTCCTGATTTGGAAATGGAAACGATACCAAACTTTTTGGTTTTAAGTAGTTGTTGCAATTCATAAAGGTAGTCTTCGCCAATGTTTTGTCCGGCATATACCACTACTGGTGCTTTGCGCTCAGTTTGCAACCAGTCGAAACTGTTGGATAGTGCGTCTATAACAGCTTTTGCACCGAGGTAGCTACCGCCGATGCCCACTACAACCACCACTTCACAATTGTCGCGAAGGGTTATAGCTGTCGCTTCGATGTCGGATAGGTGCGCTTCGTCTATGGACGATGGAAGGTTGAGCCAGCCAAGGAAGTCATTGCCAAGACCAGTGCCTTGGTGAAGTTTGGCATTGCTTTCGGCCACTTGTTTTTCATAAGCAGCCACACTTTCATTGGATACAAATCCAAATGCTTTGTCGATAGATAGTTTGATGTTTTCCATGATTGTTAGTCTATTGTCGTAAGTTGTCCGTGGGTGTTACTTGCGAGTATGTTGATAAATAAATGATTGTTAATTAGTCTAAAGTCTAAAGTCAAGAGTCAAAGGTCAAAGGTCAAGAGTCAAGAACCTAGAACCAAGAACCAAGACCAAATGATAGATACAAATTTAAAGATACTTATTCAATTTTTTATTGGAGATTTTCGGTCAACTTTCTGATTTCCATGGTTGGCGAACAGCGGTTGTACAAAATCTCATACACAGCATCCAAAATGGGCATGCTCACGTGATATTTTTCATTTATCTCGTGGATGCACTTCGTGGCATAATAACCCTCGGCTATCATTTCCATTTCCAGTTGCGCAGTCTTTACAGAATATCCTTTACCTATCATGTTGCCAAACATGCGGTTGCGGCTAAATTTAGAATAGGCCGTTACCAGTAAGTCACCAAGGTAAACCGATTCGTCAATGTCACGATGTCCCGGGCTGATGGCGTTGCAAAATCTGCTGATTTCCTGAATGGCATTGGCAATAAGGACAGCCGTGAAATTGTCGCCATATTTTAGCCCATGACAGATACCTACTGCAATGGAGTAAATGTTTTTCATGACCGACGAATATTCAATCCCAGTGATGTCGTCGCTGATGGTGGTATGGATAAAGCTGGTGTTAAATCGCTGTGCCAGTACTCTAGCTTTCTCGCGTGAGCTACATCCAAGAGTGAGGTAGGAAAGACGTTCCAACGCTACTTCCTCAGCGTGACATGGCCCTGCAAGAGCAGCAATATTAGCTTTAGGCACATTATAGCACTGTTCAAAATAGTCGGACACGATCATGTTTTCATCTGGCACAATGCCTTTGATGGCCGAAACAATGAATTTGTCACTCAATTCGCGTTTTAGCTTCTTGAGGTGTTGCTTCATAAAGGGCGACGGTGTAGCAAAAATCAAAATGTCGGAAGTTTTCACCACCTTGTTGATGTCGCTGGTAAAATTGATCCTATCCGTGTCAAACTTCACTCCAGTGAGGTATGACGGATTTTTGCTGACACGAACAAATTCATCTATTTGCTCTTGTCGGCGCATGTACCAATTGATGGAGTCCGAATTGGTGAGAATGATTTTTGCAATTGCTGTAGCCCAGCTTCCTCCGCCTATGACAGCAATTCTACTTTTATCGTTCATTTTATTAGTTTAGCCTGCAGTTAATATTCTACAGTCAAAGGTCAATATTCAATTTTGTTATTTTTTTTATCTATTCACAGTCTGCCTCATTTCCCCTTCAGAGCTTGTCCCGTCATTAACGGGAGGTTAGGGGTACTACAACATACTGTTCGCAATCCAGCTAGTCACTTCTTCCTTGGTTGGATTGGTGAGCTCCATTTTGTGTTTTTTGTTTAACCCACAGATATCCTGGTGAAATTTGTTTGGATTCAAGTCTTTCAGCCCTTCTACCATAGTAATGCCGGCTTTTTGAACTACCGCTACCCATTCTTCAGGAATGCCCACTGCCATGAATTTTTCTGGACCATCTTTTTTTGCCGCTTTCTCTGGCTTCAATTGTGGAAAGAAAAGCACTTCTTGAATGGCTTGTTGGCCTGTCATAAGCATCACTAATCTGTCCATTCCTATTCCCATCCCGGAAGTAGGTGGCATGCCGTATTCTAGCGAGCGCACAAAATCCATGTCGATAAACATGGCTTCATCATCTCCTTTTTCGCTGAGTTTGAGTTGCTCTTGGAAGCGTTCCAGCTGGTCAATAGGGTCATTAAGTTCTGAATAGGCATTCGCCAATTCTTTGCCATTTACCATCAATTCGAAACGTTCGGTGAGCTCAGGATTGCTACGGTGGCGTTTGCACAACGGGCTCATTTCTATTGGGTAGTCGGTGATAAAGGTTGGTTGGATGTAATTGCCTTCGCACTTTTCTCCAAATATCTCATCTATCAGCTTGCCTTTTCCCATGGTCTCATCGGCTTCTATATGAAGCTGTTTGCACACTTCACGAAGTTGGACTTCGTCCATTCCGTTGATGTCTATGCCCGTGTGTTCTTTGATGGCATCTATCATGGTGATGCGCTTAAATGGCGTTTTGAAACTGATTAATTTGTCGCCTACCTTTATTTCATTTGTTCCATTTACTTCTAAGCAGATTTTTTCAATCATTTGCTCGGTAAATTCCATCATCCAGTTGTAGTCTTTGTAGGCTACGTAGATTTCCATGGCGGTAAATTCAGGATTGTGAGTGCGGTCCATCCCTTCGTTGCGGAAGTTTTTGGAGAACTCATACACGCCCTCAAAACCACCTACGATTAGGCGTTTGAGGTATAATTCATTAGCCACACGCAGGTAAAGAGGTATGTCCAATGCATTGTGATGCGTCATGAACGGACGCGCCGAAGCACCACCGGGTATTGATTGAAGAATGGGGGTTTCTACTTCAATGTAATTCTGCGCATTGAAGAAATCGCGCATGGTTTGGTACACTTTGGTGCGTTTAAGAAAAATGTCTTTTATGCCTTCGTTGACCACTAAGTCTACATAGCGTTGACGATAGCGTTGTTCTGGGTCTTCGAATGCGTCATAGGCCACGCCGTCTTTGTATTTTACGATGGGAAGTGGACGAAGTGATTTGCTAAGCACAGTAAGCTCTTGAGCATGAACGCTTATTTCTCCCATTTGGGTGCGAAACACAAACCCTCTAATGCCAATAAAATCACCAATATCAAGTAGTTTTTTGAAAACTACATTGTACATCTCTGGTTGTGCTTCGCTACTGATATCATCACGACTTATATATACTTGTATTCTACCTTTGGAGTCTTGCAGTTCTACGAATGAGGCTTTCCCCATGATTCTACGGCTCATGATACGGCCAGCAATACAAACTTGTTTACCAGATTCTTCGTCTTTAAATTCCTCTTTTATGTCGGTAGAATATGCGTTGGTTGGATATAATGCTGCAGGATAGGGGTCTATGCCTAGGTTGCGTAATTCGTTTAGACTCTGGCGTCTAAATTGTTCTTGTTCACTAAGTTCTATGCTCATCTTGATTTTTTTATACAAATTCGTGCAAAAGTACAAAAAAAGGATGAATAATGACTAAACCAACTTATAGTCAATTGGGTAATGATATGATTATTTAACGATTTTTTGATGAAAGCATTGAACCTACATTGCGTTAAAAATTGATATTTTCATTTTGCTATAGAACAAAAAGTCGCTAATCTCGTTTAAATTCTTACATGACTAAAAGTGAATAAATTACCAAATTGCTGCTTTATTATAGCGTTAATAAATGTTGCAAGAAGCACAGAAAATGAACATAAATATGTTACTTTGTGCGTGTGAAACTTATTTTAATGCAAAATATCTGATAAATAATGAGTAAAAATGAAGTTTTTGAGCAAAGGATCAAAGCCTTGCACCAAATGGAGAGTAATGCAGCTGTCAAGCAGCATATCAAAGGAAAACTTACAGCGCGCGAACGCATAAATGTCTTATTTGACGAAGGAACATTTTTTGAATTTGACGCTTTTGTAGAGCCTGCACAAAGTGCCATGAGTGGCAAACAGTCAGTGTTTGGAGACGGAGTGGTGGTAGGACGTGGATTGGTTCAGGGTAGAAGCGTATTTGCTTATGCTCAGGATTTTACTGTTTTGGGTGGTTCGCTTGGTTATGCTCATGGAATGAAAATTGCCAAAATACAAGACATGGCCTTGAAGCTTGGTGCACCAGTGGTAGGATTGATAGACTCTGGAGGGGCTCGCATTCAAGAGGGGATTAAAAGTCTTTCGGCTTACGCGACTATTTTTAAAAACAACGTTCGCTCTTCAGGTATTATTCCACAGGTGAGTGTAATTCTTGGCCCTGCTGCTGGTGGAGCTGTGTATTCACCTGCCTTGACCGACTTTGTATTTATGACCAATCAGACTTCCTACATGTTTGTCACTGGACCTGATGTGGTAAAAGAGGTGTTGAATCAAGACATTGACATGGAGGGACTTGGAGGTGGAAATGTGCATGCTCAGAAAAGTGGGGTAGCTCACTTTGTTTACGACGATGAGGAACACGCTATCATGTATGTCCGCAAACTTCTGTCTTATTTGCCTTCAAATAATTTTGACCCTATTCCAATTTCTAAAAACGTACAGTTTTACGAATCCCGCCAAGAATTTTTGAATAAAATCATCCCCGATGATAGCAACCGCCCTTATGATGTAAAAGATATCATCAATATCGTAGTGGATAAAGATACTTTCTTTGAAGTCCATGAAAAGTATGCTCAAAACATAGTAGTTGGTTTTGCTCGCCTCGGAGGCAAATCCATCGGTATCATAGCCAACCAACCCAAAGTAATGGCCGGTACACTGGATATCAATGCTAGTATTAAAGGTGCTCGCTTTGTTCGCTTTTGCGATGCCTACAACATTCCGCTACTTATTCTGGAAGATGTACCAGGCTTCTTGCCAGGTATTGACCAAGAACATTCTGGCATTATTCGCCACGGAGCCAAATTGTTATACGCTTTCTGCGAAGCCACTGTTCCCAAGATTACCATTATTTTGCGGAAGTCGTACGGTGGTGCTTATATTGTGATGAGTAGTAAAAACACGGGTGGTGACTTCAATTTCGCTTGGCCAAGTGCCGAAATTGCTGTAATGGGACCAGCGGGGGCTATTAAAATTGTGAATAGAAAGGAACTCGCTGCAGCTACCAATTACGAAGAAATGGAAAAGATGCTTACCGAAAAGTACAAGCACGAAATTGCCAATCCGTATAAAGCAGAGGAACTTGGACTAATTGATGAGGTAATTACCCCATCCAGCACACGTCAAACCTTGATTACCGCCTTTGATATTTTGTCCAATAAACAATACTCAAAGCCTGCCCGTAAGCATGGAAGCATACCGCTTTGATAATTAATAATTGATAATTAATAATTAATAATTGATTTTCAGTTGTTTTAAAAACAAATAATAACAAATGACTTTGGTCAATTGACTTTCGTCTTCCGTCAAAGAAAATATGAAAAAAAGACTTTTAATTGCCAATCGTGGCGAAATAGCTATTCGTATCATTCGTTCTGCTCATAAGCTTGGCATTACGTCAGTGGTGTTACAAAGTGATAAAGAACCTGATGCTCTTTACCTAAAATATGCAAATGAAATAATTCAAGCCAAAGATGCGAATGATGAAAAGCCCATCTTTCTCAATGCAACTAAAATTGTAGATTTTGCATTGGCTCACCAAATTGATTTGGTGCATCCTGGTTATGGTTTTTTGTCCGAAAATCCTGATTTTGCAGCTTTGTGTGAAGAAAATGGAATCAATTTTATTGGCCCTTCACCAGAGCTTATTCGCAATATGGGTATCAAAACCATTGCTAAAAAAATGGCCATAGAAACTGGCTTACCGCTTGTGCCAGGTAGTGAAGGTGCTGTGGTAGATGCACAAGTGGCTAAAGCGTTTGCCGATAAAATTGGCTACCCCGTTATTCTTAAAGCCTCTGCAGGTGGTGGTGGACGAGGAATGCGTATTGTAGAAAAGCCAGATGCCATGGAGCGATTGTTCAAATCAGCTTATGACGAAGCGGTGAATGCTTTTGGAAATGGTGATATCTTCATCGAAAAATACCTCCAAAATCCGAAACACCTTGAATTCCAAATCTTGGGTGATAAACATGGAAATATCATTCATCTCGGTGAACGAGAGTGCTCACTTCAACGCAAACACCAGAAGGTGGTGGAAGAGGCTCCATCTGCAAGTATTACTCCCGAAATGCGTAATCAAATGGGGGAGATGGCCGTGAAGTTTGCAAAAGCCATTGGCTATTTTTCGGTTGGAACCATAGAGTATATTTTGGATGAGGATGGGTCATTTTACTTTATGGAAATGAATACTCGCATCCAAGTGGAACATCCAGTTACTGAAATGGTTACTCATGTTGATCTAGTAGATTGGCAAATTAAAGTGGCGCTGGGTGAGGAGTTGACTTTGCAACAGTCGGATATTCAGCTGAATGGTTGGGCGATAGAGTGCCGAATCAACACCGAAGACCCTCAAAATAGGTTTAGCCCACAAACAGGTTTTATAGAGAAAATTCATTTCCCTCGTGGCAAAGGTATCCGTATTGAAACTGGTGTTCAGAACGGTTCGGTAGTAACACCTTATTTTGACTCCATGATATCCAAAATCATTGTTCGTGCAGACAGTCGCGAAGAAGTGATAGAAAAAACTCTTAAAGCCTTGAATGAGTTTAACTTAGTTGGGTTGAAATCAACAGCTCCATTTTGCCGTTTGGTGCTTCAAGATCCCGATTTTGTATCGGCACAGTACACCACTCGATGGGTTGACCAGAAATACACTCCCGAAATGTTAGAAAATGATGAGGAAGAACTCATCGGTGCCCTGGCAGCGACTATTATTTATGCCAAAGAATACCTTCAAATAGCATCAAATTCCACAGTCTATGACGATGAATCATTAAATATGTGGGTACTTAACAAACGAATAAATTAATTGACAATGGGAACATCATACGTATATAGAAGAGATGCATCCAGGCTTTTTATAGCCTTGCGCGAGAATGGTAAACGATACAAAATCTATATCCCAACCGACGCTAAGCCTGTGATTGACAACGAGGAGCAGGATATTAATTTCATTGATCATATCGATTCGCAGTATTATTTCAATTTCAATGACAAGCAGTTTAACTGTGAATTGGTGTCGCGCGATCAAAACAAAATCACCATCAAAGTGAATGGTGTGGAGTATAAATTTAGCATGGAATCTATCTTCTCTTATGTTCGCCATGGGATGATAGACAAAGACGCCAAGCAAATCAATGCCAACAACATCGTATCACCCATGCCAGGAAAAATAGTTGATCTGTTTCTTGCCGAAGGTGATTTGGTCAACGAGGGCGAACCCATCCTCAGCCTGGAAGCCATGAAAATGCAAAATGAGATTACGGCCACCTGTAATGGTGTGATTCAAAAAATTCACGTAGTAGCTGGTCAGTCGGTCATGAAAGATGAATTGCTGGTGGAGGTGAATGCTATTGATGTGTAAAAATTTTTACTTGGTTTTTTATTGAAATCCAAATTTATGAGATAGTTCTCATGGGGGTGGGTTTTGTGTACAATAATGAACATGGGCAGTTTGATTACTCAAACTGCCCATGTATTTTTAGAAATAAATCGAACTTATACCGTTTGCACAAACAATATAGTTCAATTTCGACTTCGTCTCATTGATACTATTTGTTTGAAGCAACGGCATTTCCAACTGTTCATATAAAATGACTTTGGGTCATTTTATATGAACAGTTGGGATTACTTGACCATTTTCATGCTTCGGGCGATTTTGCTAGTCTTGATGTTGACGATGTAGCAATTTGGATTCAAGAAGTTGGTCGGTATAGTGCTTACACCATCAGCTGCAAAAGTTGACTCAAATACCTGAATGCCAGACATACTGGTGATTTGGATTAATCCTTGTTCTTTTGTGTTGTTAGTAATCAAAATTTGAAAAGGATTATACGATAGATTGAGTTGTTCATCTAAGCCAATACTTGTATTGGTAGGTATATCTTTACGTTTGTATTCTATTGCACCCATGGTTGGCACCACTGCACGACTTGTCCCAAAGTAATCTGAAACCACTTTTGATAATCCAGATTCACCCATCAGCAAATCCGTACCAACAGCAAAACCTTTGGGGTCTGTACCCACAGAAGCAAATTGTGGATCCAGGCTAACGCTATTGTAATCCATTAAACTAGCGCTTTGCCATTCGAACATGCCCGATTTGTTAGCACCGAAATAGCCTAACACTGCACCCTGACCATTAGCAAATAAGTCGTTATTATTTGAGCTTAGTTTAGCATTGGTAGAGTAATTACAGAAAATGGAATAATGCAAGCTGGAACCTCCCGCCGTAGAACGCTCATTGAAAAGAATGTTGTTTTTTATTGTTCTTGCATTGGTTGCCGCATTGCTATAAAGTGCATACGATTTGTTAGTCACGCCAGTACCAGTACTACCACCTACATATAAAGTATTATTCAAGATATAGACATCGCACGAATCTTGACCAGCGTCATAGATGCCATGAATGGTAGTTGCAGAATTTGGAGCTAAGTAAACGATGTTGTTATAAACATTTGAAATACCGCTCTTGGTTGAAATTCCATACAACTTAGTAGCTGTAGACGATGAATTTACATCAAATGTATGTACAAAATTGCTTGACACTTCGCAGGTATGTTTCTTCCCATTATCAACACCTATTCCAATAAGGCTTCCTGCATTAGCACCAGCAATGTTTGGCAATGAAAGTGCTGAAATCGTGTTTCTACTGATGGTATCCAAGGCTGTTCCATTGGTCATACAAATACCGTAAACATTACCTGTGAAATTGGTAGAAAGATTCTTCAAATTAGTAATGGTATTTCCTAGTACACTTGCATTTTTATTAGCTAGTATTCCAACTACAGAAGCGCTATCATTGACACTAGTATTCCCATTACTGATGCTTAAGTCTCGGATGGTGTTGTCGGTTATATAATTTGTAGTTGCTTTTGAAACAATACCCATTATAGAGCCCGATGTCGGATTGGTACTAGAGTTTTTAAGGTTAGCTATGCAGTTAGCTGATGTTGTGCCTTGTCCACTGCCTGTGACAGATATACCAACCATGTTTTGGCGCGCAAGCGTACTGGTGGACATACATAATATACTATTAGCAGTAGTTCTACTACCAATCATGTTGCCTTTAATATCAACAGTACCATCCGACTGACTTTGTATTCCAATAAAGTTAGCTGCATAAGTGGTGTCTTTTTCGGCATCAATATTTATAGAGCCGATAATGTTATTACTGCAAACCACCTTGCCTGAACCTCTAACCACAACCCCATAAACCGTTCCAATAAATGATTGTGGCCCATTAAGGCTTGATGAGAAAGTAGCTGGTTTGACAAATATAGAATTCGTACCTACAGAGTCACCAATGATGTTTGGAATCGAATCTCCAATATTCACATCACCATCTGCCACTACGATACCCGCCCATGGTTGAACTTCAAAAAAGTTATTACTATTTGACCAAGAAAAGTTTTTAATTTTATTGTTTTGTACAGTTGCTTTGTTTCCAGAGGGGATTCCAATTGTTATAGCTGCATATCTATTGGATTGATTTGATAGCTTTGTATATGCATTTCCTCCACAAGCAGGTGCACTTCCGCCAAAATAATTGTCCGTTATATGAATATCTGCTGTACCTAAACAAGTTCCAGGCTCACCAAACAATCCAAGTGATCCCACCAAAACAGAATAAATGCTCTCGCCAAAACCAATTGTTGTTGAAAGTGGTGTTGTTTCGTAAAAATTATTTGCTTGAATTTTCCAGTTTTTGTTGTAGTCTTGAACATAGATATTTGTTCCAAGATAGGAAGTTGTAACATTCATCACATCAGCGAAATCATTATTCTTAATCAATATATTTGAGTTTTCTTTTCCTACTCCTTGTCCATTGGAATAAATGGCCGATGCAGGTCTTCCAGAAATACCAGCATTGGTAAAGGTATTATTTAAAATGGAGTTGTTACTATTACCTATTACATCGGTACTGCCAAGGAATAAAATTGCTCCAAGTTGTCCAGCTGTATCGAGATTTGATTTACGACCTCCGGCATTTTTTATAATTGCATATTCTACAGTATTATTACATGCTCCATTTCTAAACAAGACTGTTGCAGCAGAATCGGCATTGTTTCGGTTTATCAGCGTAAGAGCCTTATTTGAACCGGTTCCATTAACTCGTCCATCGATGGTGACATTATCTGCACCATTCAACAAAATCATCGGAGTGCCAAGGTTGGAGCCTAAAGTTAAGTCTGCTTTTGTTGGGAATACGTGAATGGCATTGTATGCAGAAACTCCATTGTTTCCACTATGATATAGAACAGCTGATACCTGTTCTGAGGTGCTGTTAGAGATACGAATATCAAATGTTCCAGCAGGACATGCCACACCTGTTTTATGCGTACCATCATTAAACTTAGAAAAAGCATCACCTAAAGTTGCATAACTGCCAACTAAGGTATTTGCAGGCATTGCATATACTTTTACAGGCAAATCCAACACAATTTCAATGGCACCCATAGTGGGAACTACATTTTCAGGATTTAAAGGACGGCTATTTAAGTCATAATAATCTTTTGTCACTCCACCAACTGCAACACCAATTAACGGATTGGTTGTAGGGGTGTAGGAAGCAGCCGTAGAACCTGGAGCAATAAACTCAGGATCAACGCTAACACTTGTAAAGTCTTGCAGAGTGGCGTTTTGCCATGCTACGAGGTCAGGCTTGTCTGCACCAAAATATCCTAATACACCTCCTATACCATTGGCAATATAATTATTATAATCAGAGGTTAGATTTCCTTTAACTGCATCTGTACAATAGATGGCATAATGGAGACTAGATCCTCCAGCAGTGCTTCGTTCGTTATGAAAGATATTGTTTTTATAAGTGCGATAATCATATCCATAATTGTTATATATGCAATAAGATTTATTTGTGGTACCAACTACACTACCTCCAATGTAGATAGTGTTAAAAAATATATTGTTTGAGTAGATTTGATTTCCATAATCATACATCCCATAAAGCGTAGTGGCTGTAGTAGGCATAAAACTGATGATGTTGTTAGAATATGTATTCGAACTATTGGAAAAGTAAATGCCATAAAAACTGCCGCCAGTCGAGGCTGCATTTACAGAGAAATCATGAATGAAATTGGAATTGATAGGATTAGAAAGCGACTGAGAAATATACAAACCATAAATCTTAGCCGCACTAGCATTATTAATATTGGGTATAGAAAGATTATATACCTCATTGTTGGAAAGGCTCGCCCCTGAAGTGGCAGAGAAATTAACCCCATTTATTGTTCCTGCAAAATTTGAATTTGTTTCAATTAGATTATAAATACTGTTAGACATAACAGTAGCAGTAGTTCCACCAGCATCAATCCCAACAACTGCACTTGAAGAAGTAATCCCACTGGCATTTGACAAATCGTGAATTACATTTCCATTGATGGTATTAGTTCCAGCAGTGGAAAGTATCCCAGCGGTTTGCCCATAGGTAGAATTTACTGTTGCATTAACCAGATTTGCTATTGTATTGTTGGTGGTGGTATTGGTGCCAGTTCCAGAAATTTTAATTGCAATCAAGTCTTGTACCTTCCCAGTATTTAGGATATTTGTGCCAGTAATACTTCCAGCTTGTGATGTGCTACCCACAATATTGTTTGAAATGGTGATTGTACCGCCCACAGAACAATTGTTTATTCCCCAAAAAGTGATACCTCCAACTGAACTAGATGAAGTGCCAAAAGTAATTGAACCTATTTGATTGTCAGTACAATTGACAGTTCCAGACGAGGCAATATTTATTCCAAAAACATATCCTCCAAAACTGTTAGACTCAATGATTATACTGCCATTGGAGTTTTGGTCTCCAATTTGATTTTTTTTAATATCTACATCTCCAGAATAAGTGGCAATGTTCGAAAAATAACCACCAAAGGTAGTAAGTTTTGAAAAAGTGATGTTTTTTATTACATTATTCTGAATCAAACTTTTAGTTCCCGCATCAGCGTTCAATACAATGCCATAAAAATTGCCATTAGAATTTCCATTTCCTGTATTGTTGCTTAAAGCTGAGCCTCCACAGAGTGGTTGTGAGCCTCCAATATAGTTATCAAGAACTTGAATGTCAAATGTTCCTGTTGGTTTTTGGTTGGGGAGACTCATTACATCAACAGATCCAATGAAAATTGGATAATAATTACCACCGTTAGTGGTTTGAGTATCATAAAAGCTATTGCCAGAGATAGTCCAAGACGTATTGTAACTTTCCAATTTTACGCCACAGGAGGTGCTGGCGTTATTTCTACTGTCGTAAATTTCATTGTTAGAAATTGTATTGTTGGAGTTAGGATTGCCAGTAACACCTGCAGAGTAGATGCAGTTATATGGTCTGCTGCCTAAGGTGGCTGTGGCAGCTGCAGTACTTATTTTATTGTTTGAAATTTGGTTGGAGCTGTTGCCACCCGTAGTAGAAAATAGGATGACCCCACCTGTGGCACTTTTTTGAGAACCTAAGATGTTACAGTACTTTACGCTGTTGTTTGTAGCACCGGATGTAAAACGAATTGTAGAAGCACTTGTACTCGTACTGGTATTGGTCATGGTTAGTGCTATCTCACCTGCACCACCTACTCGTCCGTCTATGGTCACATTGTCAGCACCATTTAGGTCGACTAGCGGATTGGCAGGATTTCCAGATATTGTACCACCTCCCACGCCAGGCATGATGGTGAGGGATGTCCATGCTTGTGCATTAAGGATTGCGGATAATGCTCCTTGGTTAGCCACGCCTGTGATGGTAATAGTAAGATTTTTGTTGTCTTGTGTGTTACTATTGATAGCTGTAAATGCAAGAGGTAGGCTTGCATATACACCATCAGCTCCTGAAGAACCAGCTACTGTTACTTGAGAAAAGGTCGATGAAATTAAAAATAATGAGAAAAACAAACAACTTACTAACTTCATGATTTTGTGCTTCATAGTTTTGATTTTGTTTTGGGGTTTAGGTTGCAAAGTAACTAATTTTTCTCAAAATTTGAAAGTATGTCTCTTTGAATTAAGTGTTTTAACTATTTAATTCTTATGTATTAAGAAATTATGTAGGTTTTGTAGGTGTTTTGACTGAGTTTGTGTTAATGAAATCCTTCGTTTTTGAAAAATATTTGTATATCCGTTTTCCACCCCTCCATTTTCTCATTTCCCAAACTTAAAGTATCTTTATGCTCTCATTATTGTGAATGCATGATGAGTCTAAAAATGCCTAATCTCACAACTCGAAACCATTGATTTTATGACCGAACTAGAACAACTTTTTCAGCAAACCGTAGCCAAACCCATATTGTCGTATGACGAACTATCAGCCTCTGGTTCTAATCGGAAGTATTTTCGTATTCATACTGATGGTGAGTCGTATATCGGTGTGGAGGGCACCTCGCTGGAGGAAAACAAAGCGTTTATAGAAATGGCGAAGCATTTTTATAATCAGGGTTTGCCTGTGCCTCGATTTATTGCTCAGACTGCTGATGGGATGCATTATATTCAAGAGGATTTGGGTGATACTTTGCTGTTTGATGCCATTGCCGAGGGACGTAAGACAGGAGTGTTTTGCGAAGCGGAGAAAGAGTTGCTACGCAAGACCATGCGCACCCTTCCGTCTATACAAGTGCTTGGGGCTCGCGATTTTGATTTTTCGGTGTGTTATCCTCAGCCAGAATTCAATGAACGTTCTATCCTTTGGGATTTGAATTACTTTAAATATTGCTTTTTGAAATCTACTGGGCTGGATTTTCAGGAAAATTTGTTGGAGGATGATTTCTATCGTTTTTCGGAAATTTTACTACGCTCACAAACCAACACTTTCATGTACCGCGATTTTCAGAGCCGGAATGTGATGGTGAAAGATGGCGCTCCTTATTTTATTGATTTTCAAGGTGGACGTAAAGGACCGTTGTATTACGATGTGGCTTCATTTCTTTGGCAAGCGAAGGCACAGTATAGCACCGATTTGCGCGAAGAATTGCTGGACGTGTACTTAGAAGCGTTGAATAAATTGGTGCCTACTGATGGGGTGGCGTTTCGTAAGCAGTTGAAGTATTTTGTTCTTTTCAGAACGCTTCAAGTACTGGGTGCTTATGGATTTAGAGGGTATTTTGAGAAGAAACCACACTTTCTACAAAGCATACCATTTGCCATCGAAAATCTTCGTGGCATTCTTAAAGATGATTTTTCAGAATTCCCCTATTTGGCTCAGGTGCTCAAACAAATGACCGAACTCAAAGAGTTTCGCGAGGTGGAGGTGCGTAAGCCATTGGTGGTAAAAGTCTATAGCTTCTCCTACAAAAAAGGCATCCCCAATGACGATTCGGGCAATGGTGGCGGATTTGTGTTCGACTGCCGTGCGGTAAACAACCCTGGCAAGTACGAGCGTTATCAAAGCTTGACAGGTCTGGATGCATCTGTTATTAAGTTTTTGGAAGATGATGGGGAGATACTCGCTTTTCTCGATCATGCCTATGCACTTACCGATGCCTCTGTGAAGCGTTACATGGATAGGGGATTTACGCATTTGATGATTAGCTTTGGATGTACTGGTGGTCGCCACCGCTCGGTCTATTCTGCCCAAAAAGTAGCTGAGCACATCCATGCAAAATACGGAGTAGAGGTACAACTTATCCACCGTGAACAGAATATAGAGAAGAAATTCGAAAGTAATAAATTTTAATTCATTGATATTCTCTGAAAGTCCCCCTTGGGGGATTTAGGGGGCTAAATTTGTATGAAAGCAATGATATTCGCAGCGGGACTTGGCACACGCCTCAAACCGCTCACCGACACACTACCCAAAGCACTTGTTCCAATAGGAGGGAAGCCGCTTCTCGAACACGTGATTCTGAAACTCAAAGCCGCAGGTTTTGATGAGATCATTGTCAACGTGCATCATTTTCCTGACTTGATTATCCAATTTTTGAAACAAAACAATGACTTTGGCATTCGTATCGAAGTGTCCGATGAGCGTGAATGGTTGCTTGATACGGGCGGAGGTGTAAAGAAGGCCGCTTGGTTTTTTGATGATGGCAAGCCGTTTTTGGTGCACAACGTGGACATCCTTTCCAATCTTGATTTGAAGGCTTTGTACACTTCTCACACGGCATCAGACGCAGTTGCTACTCTGGTAGTGAGTCAGCGTGATACGTTCAGGTACTTGCTCTTTGACCATCAATCACAACTTCAAGGTTGGATCAATGAAAAAACAGGTGAAACAAAACCCAAAACCTTCGACTCCATTAGTTCCTTTCAGAAATTGGCTTTTTCAGGTATTCAAGTGTTGTCACCTCGGGTGTTCGAATTAATGAAGCCACTGGAAGCCAAGTTTCCAATCATGGATTTTTATCTTCAGCAGTCACAGTCGCAAATCATTAAAGCGTTTGTTCCTCAGGATTATAAAATGCTAGATGTAGGGAAGATTGATATCATTGATGAGGCAGAGGAATTTGTAAAATTGTTATTGCCTTAGTCAACAATAGGATGGTTTGTAAAGAACGGACAACATGCGATTTTATGCGGCAACCCACTGATATTATGGCATCAAGATTATAATACACCTGTTTCCGCTTTACTTCCCGCGACCCTTCTTTTTGAACTATTAAGAAATCCTTAATAGTTGCTTTTTCATCCAATTCATGCTCCTCGAAAATGTTTTTAAGGTGCATGTTGATATTCGGCACAGTTGTTTGAAACAATTCAGCCATTAGCTTCTGTGTGAGCCAAACAGTTTCGTCCTGAAAACGGACATCCAATTTTGTTTCTCCGTTTTCGGTTTGATATATAATTATTTGTGATTTATTTTCTGCCATTTAGTATAAACTTAATTTAGTTGTATCATTGGCGGTTTGCGGGAGCATTTGCTGTTGTGGAACGACAAAAAGAAATGCGGGTTCAAAGACTGCTGAATGCACGTCAGCTAGCCAATGAACATAGGCGTGTATTAGGGGTTTGTAGCTTTGTTTTTTTCTGTCTTTAGTTCTATGCATTTTTTCAAAGTGTCCGTTCTTTCTAATATTCATAGATAAAGTGGTATAGCCTTAAATGTCTTCTTTAATTTATTTTTAACTTGAATACTAAGTTTGTTGTTTTCTAAATGAATGTCACCTAACGATGTCATGTGAAAAAATGATTCAGGTAAAGTATTAAGTTTGTTGTTATTCATATTAAAACCATACAAATTAGTTAGTTTGCCAAAATTATCAGGTAATTTCTCTATATTATTGTCACTAAGATGAAAATACGTCAAACTTGTTAATTCAATTATACTATCAGGTAAAACAGAAATTAAATTTTTATCAAAGTAAAGCCAATTCAATTTTTTTAGTTTTCCAATTGAGGAAGGTATTTCAGAAATCTTGTTACGTGAGAAGTCAAAGTTAACTAAACCAGAACAATTTCCTATTGTTTCAGGTAATGAAATTAAGTTATTGCTATAAACTTTTAAATGATACAAATTTTTTAATTCTCCAATAGAATTTGGCAGTTCTTTAATTTTGTTATTTGTGCAATCAAATACAATTAGACTACTTAAATTTCCTATTTCTAAGGGAAGTTGAGTAAGTTGATTCATATCAAGGTTTAAGTGAGTTAGATTTTTCAGATCAGATATCGATTTCTCTATTTTCCATAATTCATTTGACATTAAATTTAACTCTATCAGATTTTCAAGTTCAGATATCCAATTAGGCATTTCTTTAATGTTATTGAATGATAAATCTAATGACTTAAGGTTAGTAAAAGTTCTAATTTCCTCTGGTACTTTAGCCAAAGATTGAGAAGACAAGTCTAAAATGAAAACTTCTTTTGGAGATTTTATAGCTTCAGAAATTGTTTTGTACACTTTGTAACCTTGAAGATTTTTAGGTGCAACTGACATAGTAACAGAATTGTCTGAATGAGAGAAAGCTACATTATCATTTATAATTGTAATTTCAAGTGTGTCAGTTTTAATTACCTGTCTTTTGGTTTTAGATTGACCTAAACACAACTGGTAAGATGTAATTATTGCAAAAACGATTGTTATTAATTTCATTGTTTCTGTTTTTGGTTTATGACCTCTTAAGGTGACTCCTGTTTTTTTTCAAATAACCGCTAACGGCCGACGCTATGGCAAGTGCGGGAATAAATTGTTGCTCAACTGTCAACCAGCACAAATGTATGTGAAGATTTCAAATGTTTCAACGAACACGCAAATCCGCATTTGCTATAGCGTTCGCTAGCTGCAGGGCTTCTTTCCTGTCTTACGTAAATCATCTATGTTACCTTTTGAAAATGTGAATGTTGCATTGAAAAATAAGTCGTATAAAATGTTGATATTATATCTGCTTTCCAATGATTCTCTAATTGTCGTTGTTTGCTTATTAGGTTTTCCCGAAATCATTAGACTTGGAGCAATATGGTCAGTTGAATGTTTTATTCCATTGTCCGTCATATATTCCACTTTTAATTCATTTAGCACACCTATAAAATTAAATAGAAGTTCGGGAAAAGGATTGAATTGTTTTACTTCACAAAAAGTCATTAAGTCTTTATTTTCAACATAAGAGAAGGTCGTCTTAGTGTTATAATATTCCTTAGTGTATTTAACTTTCCCTTTCTTTATAACGGAAATATCTGGTGTCGTGAAAAGCTTACCGTCTTGTGAGCTTTGAACTGCAAGGTTATGTTGAATTTCGAAGTTCAATTTTTTCTTTTCGATTTCAATTGATGCTTCAAAATGTGAAAAGTTTGATTGGATTCCCGCAGGAGAGCACTTGTATTTATATTTTCCGGCTTGAAGGTTTCTAACTTCCAAATCGTATCCATTAAGTTCATAAAAACGAACAATATAATTGAAACAACTCATTTCAAAATACTCACTTGTCCTTTTTGCTTGGTTAACCACAATTGTTTTATACTTATTTGCAAAGTCTTTTATTTCCTTCTCAAAAAGAGCAAACTCTTTAAAAGGGGAGGTCTTCTTCGCTGTTTTGGTTCCCATTTTTCCTTGTTTGTCTTTCTTTAAAGTCGGCATTATTCAATTCAGATTTAAGAGTTATTAATTTTTTCAAAAAGTCTCTCGTTTCGTAATACTCCATTACAATTGGTGGAATTGAAAATCTTTCAAGTAAGGAGTTGTAGTTCATTACGACCGCAAGAATTTTGTTCTTTTCGTCTCCCGTCAAATTGTAATTACCAATTCTAACTGTGTCAGTTTGTCCCTTCTTAGTGACAGTGCCGTAAAATTTTACAGCCCCATCCAAATTAGTAATAACTCGTCTATGAAAAATGGATAGGGATAAAATCAATTCAACAGTTTTAATATTCTCTTTTAAAGTTTTGTATGTCTTGTAAGTGTCAATAAGATATGTAGCTTCTGTAAGTCTGCTCTGAAATTCGTTATAAATCTGATTTGTTAACTCAAATGGGAGTTTATATGTCAGTAAGTTTATTATCGGAGTTTCTGTTGCCATTTGTCAATTTGTTCTTTGTTTGTTGTGTCGTCACAGCCTTGCTGTTAACACCGAAAAATCCGCCATATCTATAAATTAACCATTTATTATATGTTTGTAAATGAATATATTATGAAATATGCAATATTACTATTGTTGCGTATATCGGAATCAGTATAAGTGTGATATATTTGGTGAAGTTTATGGTTCTATTATATGTAAAAATAGCTTTTTTCGGTTACTAAGCAATGTGTTTCAGTTTATAAATCTAACTTATCCAACGGATTTTTGATTTTGATCAAATCAATTAGTGAAGTTACCAATGCTCCCCACAAATATACAAAAGTTTTGCATACAAATAAAAAAGCCGATAGACCATGGTCCATCGGCGAAAAGGATACTTCTCTTCTCTTCTCTTCGTTGCTAAAGAGTGAGAGGCAGATAATTTCAATTTTTCAATTTGTTTTATTGTTTTGTCAATACCATATCCAGCAATGTCATAGCAGCCATGGCTTCTACGATGGGGACAGCCCGTGGCAATACGCATGGATCATGGCGTCCGTGAGCTTCGAGTGACACTTCGTTGGTGTGGATGTCCACCGTTTCTTGCTTGATGGAGATGGTAGCTACTGGTTTGAATAGCACTCGGAAGTAGATGTCTTGCCCATTGCTTATTCCACCTTGTATGCCTCCCGAATTGTTGGTTTTTGTGCCTATTTTTTCACCATCTTTGACAAACGCATCATTCATCTCCGAACCTTTGAGGCTCACGCCATCAAATCCCTTTCCGTAATCAAAACCATGTGTGGCATTGATGCTCATCATGGCTTGTGCTAAGCGTGCTTGTAGTTTGTCGAATATCGGTTCGCCGATACCCACTGGTACGCCTTTGATGACGCACGATACGATACCGCCGATGGAGTCACCTTCTGTTTTGAGTTGATGGATATAGGCTATCATTTTTTCAGCCGTGTCTTGCTCCGGACAGCGCACTATGTTGCTTTCTATTTGGGTTAAATCCACACTGTCTATTCCACCCTTCATGGCTATGTGTCCCACTTGTGAAGTGAAAGCATTGATTTCGAGTCCATGAGTTCGAAGTGCTAATTTTGCCACCGCACCCGCCACTACTCTGGAAGCAGTCTCACGTGCCGAACTGCGACCACCACCACGGTGATCACGAATGCCATATTTTTGCTGGTAGGTAAAGTCGGCATGCGACGGACGAAACACTTCCTTCAAGTGATCGTAATCATTGCTTTTTTGATTCTCATTCCAGATGATAAATGCAATGGGAGTTCCCGTAGATTTGGCTTCGAAGATACCCGACAGGAATTCGACTTGGTCAGCTTCCTTGCGGGGAGTAGCTATGGATGATTGTCCGGGACGACGACGATTCAATTCCTGTTGAACAAAACTTTCGTCTATTTCAATGCCTGCTGGGCATCCATCTATGATTCCGCCGATGCCACGTCCGTGTGATTCTCCAAAAGACGTGAATGTGAATAATTTACCTATCGTATTTGACATGTGTGTGTTAGTTACAAGTGGCCCCCTAAATCCCCCGAGGGGGACTTTTTGAGGTCTTCGTATGAATATTTTTAGTGAGAAATTATAGAAATAAATACATTTAGTATTGTATTAAATCGCGAGCGACAAATACCTATGCTGCAAGTTGTTAGTTTTTTTTTTTAGTTGCTAATAACTAGTGTTTTATAAATTTTAGTTGCAAAGTTACTACAAAAAATGAAATAATAAAACAGGACACCAGTTGACAAAAAGTCTTTAGGTGTCCTGAAATTATTAATTATTAATTATCAATTATTAATTGATCAATCAATGGCATCCACATCCGCTTCCGCATCCACCGCCAGCACTGGCTTCGTCGCCGCAACTTCCGTCACCACATCCACCATCACCACATCCGCCACTTCCACAGCTTCCGCCTCCGCTTCCACATCCACATCCGCTTCCACATCCACCACCACCTAGTAGTGATGCAAGTTCTTGTTCGGTGGCTTCGCGCACTTCCAATACTTTTCCTTTGAAATGTAGTGTTTCACCTGCTAGAGGGTGATTCAAATCTACTTTCACGTGAGTGTCAGTAACTTCTACCACTTGAGCATTGATGCGGTTACCTTCGTTGTCCATAAGTGGTACTACGTTACCTTCAAACACCACTTCTGTGTCTAACGAACCATCCACTTCAAAAATATTGCGGTCAAGGTCAAGTACGCTTGCATCGTCATATTCGCCGTAAGCATCTTCGGTGTTTATGGTAAAATCAAATGACTGACCTTCTTCAAGACCATACATATTTTCTTCAAATTTCGGAAGCATCATTCCTAGTCCAAAGATAAAAGTTAATGGTTGCTCGGGAGTGGCTTTTTCCATAAGTTCCAATTCTCCCTCAGTTTCTCCATCTACGAATAGTTCGTATTCGGCAGAAACAAAATTGTTTGCTGTAATTTTCATGTTGTCTATTGTTTTTGTGAATTATTTTTGTTTTTCTTGTTTTCTAGGGCTGTTTTTTGCCTGTTTGTCGGGCTTCTACGCTGGATTGATTTTGTTGGCAAACTTACAATTAATAATTTAATCTGTGATTATTATCACTGCAAATAAATACGTTCTGATTACTTGACATAAATAACTCAATACCACGTAGTATTGTTCGCACCAGGTAGTCCCTTTTTGTCATATTTTAAGTCTTGCAGCATGGCAGCATCTACAGCCAATTTGAAAGAGTATGATTTGTATGGTCCAAACGGAACAGCTACAGCACTCATTGTCCAACAATGTAGTTTTCTGGTAATGTTTAAGCTGGCATACGAAAATTGCTTAATTTTGAAATCGTATGATGTGGATGTGCTAAAGCGCCAGTTGGGTGTCAATGAAATATTGCCAGAAAGACTCAATCCATGAGTGATTACCATGTCATACTCCATTTTTGATTTGTTGAATTTATCCATGCCATAACGAATGTTGTAGTTGGCGCTAATGCTCCAAGGGATGGTTACTTTCCTATAACCATCAGCGTCATTCTCGCCCGTTGATTTTGGTTCTTCCTTTTTAGTAGTAGGCAGATTAGGGTCTTGAAGTGAATTGTTTGCGTTATTTGCGCTATTTGGGTCAGTTGTGCTAGTAGCGTTAGCCTCCGTTTTTTTCTTTTTAGCTTTAAATGTCTCGTTGCTCAGCGTGTAGCTAAATGCAGTGCTGGTACCTTCAAACACTGGAAATTGTCCATAGTCCCACCTAAGTTTGTTTATCGTCATTGGATTTCCAACTTTATCCAATGCGTAGAAATAAGGGTTGAATGTTCCACCAAGCGCTAGATTGTAGCTTTTGCCGATTTTGATACGAATACTGGCATTGAATTTTTGCCAGTTTAATGTGTCAACAGCCATGTTGTAACCCCCGCTGATGGTGAAATTGTCTATCAGACTGATTTTGTTATAGGGGTTCAGACCAGTAGTATCTTTGTCATTTCTCACTTTCATTTCTACGTTGTTGATAAGCGAAAAACCGATATTGCCTGCTTTTCCTGCTCCTGGCCCTCCGTATAGAAACATCCCATCTCCATAATGTGAATATTTTACCCGGTCAAGATATACACCAGTAGCCGAAACTCTATCGTAATAGTCATAAAATCCATATACTGGCTCCGAAAAATCGGGGTGATAACTCAGATTGATGCTCGGTGTCATCATGTGACGAATCCGATCTACCTTGTCGCCAAATAATTTTCGTGAAGGGATGTAAAATCCATACAACTTGGTGGTAAGACCGATACTCATGTTGTAGTCCCATGCATTGCTAAATTTGTTGTTTACTGCCGTGATTACTTCTTTGTTTGCCTTGCTGTCCCAACCTTTATCCACGGTTTTGAGGTACATTCTATCCGTGAAATTGGCGGAGGCTGTCAGATTGAAATATTTAAACACCGAGTAAGTTGCAGTGATGGGTATGCTATGATTCATTGCATTTTTCCAGTCGGTAGCCAGGTTGGAAGTAAGGATTTTGTATTCTTTGGTGTCAATGCTGTTGGCCAAAGTTCCGGTGTAGGAAATGCTTATCTTCTCGTACCAACGCTCTTTGCCTACCGCATCTTTTCGTTTAAAGGGGTATATTCTGCTCATGACCAGATTAATGTTTGGTAGCGAAACATTGATGGAAGTGTCTTGAGTGCGTTGATTAATCAAGAAACTGCTTGTGAAGCTAAATGGACTCTCAGGAAATCGCTGCGAATAGGTGATACTGGACGATTTGATGTTTTGGGAGTTTTGAGCCATGTTGTAATAGCTGTTGATATTGCTGCGATAATAGCCACTGGTGGAGAAATTGACACTTGCCGATAAGTTGGAAAATGGGTTGGCTTTCGTGTCTTGTGAGTGTGTCCATCTGAAACTTGTGTTAGTTGCTTTGTTGTAGCTGTCGGTATTTATCTCGCCCGTCACATCCTCGCGGTAGCTGAAACCCAGATTACCTCTGTACTTGTATTTTTTAACATACTGTGATGCTGTGTTTAAAGCGAAGGTCCCTTTGGTGTAAATCTCTGTTTTGAGTTCCAAATCCACGTAGTCATTGATGGCAAAATAATAGCCACCATTGGTAAATCCGAAACCCCTTGTCACATCATCCGTGTAGGTGGGCATGAGTACACCAGATGAATACTTGTCAGTAAATGGAAAAAAACCAAATGGAATTATAATGGGTAGGGGCACATCTGCCACCACCAAGTGTGCTGGCCCAGTGACGATGTATTTGCCAGGCTTTACTTTAGCTCGGGATAGACTAAGGTAAAAATCAGGGTGTTCTGTGTGGTCACAGGTGGTGTATTTGGCATCAGCCACACACAAGAAATCCTCAGTGCTTTTCTTAGTTCTATCACTGATAATGTAGCCTTCGCCTTGTTTGGTAACGGCTTGGCGAATATAACCTTTCTTTGTTTTAAGATTGTAAGTCAGGTTTTTGGAATTATAGTCGGTATTTCCTTCTTTAAAAACCGGATCTCCAATCGTATTGCCAATGCTGTCCTTTGTGCCTTGTGCATAGATGGTGCTGCTGTCCATCTTGATTCGGATATAGTCGGCTTTTAAATTGATATTCTTATAAGTGATGTCGCCATTGCCATGAAGAAACCCGGTGCCATCGCCTAGAAACACAATGGAGTCTTGTGCCGAATAATCAATAATGGCGTCGATAGCATCTGGTTTTTTTGTCTTTTTGGGTGGATTACTCTTGTTTTCTACTGTTGGATTGGACGCAATACTATCCCCAGTTATGCTGTCCTCCATGGCGGGTGTTATAAGTGCTGAGCCTTGACCATAGCCCCATAATGGAATGGTTATGAGAAAAAATAACAGAATATTTACACGTGATTTGCTGATATTTAATAGTTTACAGACAAGCATCCAAGTGTGTTGATGGGTTTTTAATTAGGTCGCAAATTTAGTCAAAAAATAGCAGTCAATTTTACATCTACTTCCATTTTTATGATTAATTTAAAAATTTACTCGATATTTTAGTATGTCAAACGGGATAAAAGCATTACTTTTGCACCGAAAACACAGCTGTTATTTTTACTCAATTCAATGTAAATAAACCCATTATAATTGGTGTATTTGTCACTGCTTGATTGTGTTTTTATTGTTATGGTATTTGCCACAGGCTTACTTTATAAGAATGAAATTGACATCCATGTTTTATCAATATTTTCGATACCTTTTCCTTGTGTTGTCATTGTTCGCTACTTTTACTGTTGTAGCCCAAGATTCACGGTTTGTGATAGTTATTGATGCTGGACACGGTGGTCATGACCCAGGTGCAATAGGTGATATTTCACGTGAAAAGGATATCAATTTATCTATCTCGCTTGAATTGGGCACTATTATCGAACAAAACTTCAAAGATGTCAAAGTAGTCTTTACTCGTAAGAGTGATGAATATCTCACCCTTCAAGAACGTGCCGATATTGTCAACAATAATCATGCCGACCTTTTTATTTGTATCCACACCAATTCCACCAAAGGTACTGCTGCCTTTGGAGCAGAATCATTTACCCTCGGTTTAGCAAAATCAAAGGCAAACTTGGATGTCGCTATGCGTGAAAACTCAGTAATACTTTTGGAAGATAATTACAAAACAAAATACAAAGGCTTCGACCCATCGTCAGTAGATTCATACATCATGTTTGAATTTATGCAAGATAAGTACATCGACAAGAGTGTGGAAATAGCCTCTTCCATTCAAAAGCAATTTGCCGATTATTGCCATCGTTCAGACAGGGGAGTGCGTCAGGCAGGATTCTGGGTGCTGCATCGTTCTGCCTGTCCAAGTGTATTGGTAGAGGTAGGATTTATTTCTAATCCCGCCGAAGAGCGATATCTCAACTCAGCGCATGGAAAACATGATATGGCTACAGCAATTTTTAACGCTGTGGTGCTTTACAAACGTGATCACGACAGACGGTCGGGCAAAAAACCGAGTGCTGTAGCCCCTAAAGTGGCACAGCCCATCAAGCTAAAAGTAGATACTGTCACTCAAAAACCACAAACTGCCCTTCCTTCTAGTCTTGTCACGCCTGAGGTTGTACAGTCAGAAGGGTCGAAGGCAAACGCTGGTACGAAAATTGTAGATACCCTCAAGCATCAATCTTCCAAGTCTGGTGCCGGTGAGAAAAATGTGCCCGTTGCTGCAAAATCGGCAACTCCTCAGACAAACAAGAGTGGTACTAGCTCTCTCTCTAATGTGGTGAAGGAAGTAAATGAAAGTACCAAAGTTGCACCAACTGTGCAGGTAGAAAAAGCAAGTTCTAAATCAAATTTGGCTTACATTCCCAGTCAAAAAGGAGTTGCTAATCAAGTGAATAGTCAGGTGCGTCAGCCCAAATCTAGTTTGCCAGTTAGCAAATCACGCATCAATGTAGTGCGACCCGATAATGAAGAGCAAGCGGTCAAAGTTGATACATTAGCAGAAAAATCAAAAGCACCCATAGCGACAAAACAAAATGAAAATATTGCCGTTACTAATGAGTTTGAAAAGCAGCTGCCTGTGTTCAAGGTGCAAATACTAGCCTCCAGTAAAGTGCTTAAAGCTAACTCTTCCGAATTTAAAGGACTACATAATGTAGATCAATTTGAAGAAGGAGGATGGTACAAATACACCATAGGGGCAGAAAAAGAGCATGCAAAAATAAATAAAATTAGAGCTAGTCTGTTGGATAAATTTCCAAAAGCATTTATTATAGCTTTTTATAAGGGTAAGAAAATTTCGGAGGCGGAAGCCATTAAGATAAAAAAGTGATCCTGGTTGTGAGCAAAATCAAAGCTAATCGTTCGGAATCTAACTAGCTTAAACAAATCAATCACACAGCTTTCGCCAACTTTGAGGTGTGATAAACGCAGGGTGTGAACGCATAATATAAACAGATCTCTATTCCCCTCAGAGTTATTTCCAATATAAAACAGAAGGGTTAGGGCTTTATTTTTTATAGATTCAACACCTAGGTTTCAACATTGAAAGTAGGACATCCGAGGTGATGATTAAATAATCCTAACTTTACATCCTTTCCTTCGGAAGGGCTTAATTATAAACGTATGAATAAAATTTTCACTAGAGAAGTAAGAGTAGGTGTAATGGCTATCGTAGCCATGTTTTTGTTGTATTTAGGGTTGCATTTCCTTAAAGGTATTGATGTTTTTTCATCCGTCAATTCCTATTATGCGAGATACGAAAACTTGGGTGGATTAGTGCCATCATCGCCAGTGTACATCAAAGGCTATAAAGTAGGACAGGTAGAGTCGGTGGTGTATGATTTCACACAACAGCGACCATTTGTAATTAAAATATCGGTTGCTAAAGACATCCATTTACCCAAAGATACCAAAGTGGAATTGTATGATGATGGTTTGATGGGTGGAAAAGCCATTCAACTTGTCTTTGCCCCCATTAAAAGCAATGATTTTTTTGCGTCTAATGATACTCTTGCTTCGCAAGTTGCTATAGGATTGATGGCTACAATGAGTGAAAAATTGCTGCCGAAAATTGAGTCGATAGCTACTCAAGCTGACTCACTGATACGTACCGTACGCAAAATTGCAGAAAATAAAAGCATAGATAATAGTCTAAGTTCGTTTGAACAAACTACTACTGATCTCGCTGCCACTTCGTCCAAATTAAGGTCTATTATGAATACCGATGTTGCAAAGGCTATGGGAGATGTAAATGTGTTAACTACAGACTTGAAACAAGTAACAGGCAATCTCAAAAAGGTAGACTTTAACAATACCTTTGTGAGTTTAAATCATAGTATGGAAAATTTGAATAAATTCTCCGAAAAACTAAATAGTAATGATGGGACATTGGGACTACTTTTAACGAATAAAGACCTATATCAGAATTTGAACAAGACTGTGACAAGTGCCGATAACTTATTGATGGACATAAAGTTGAATCCAAAGCGTTATGTTAATGTTTCTGTCTTTGGAAAGGGTGAAAAGAAGTGATGTTATTTAGACCTGTTCTAAATAACTGTCATTGGGTGAAATAATTCTATGCCACAACATGAAAGCCGAAACTACTTGTAAATAAGAGTTTCGGCTTTCGGCTTTCATGTCCAACCGATTATTATGACATAATGTCAAATCCTTTAAAATCAACCCTCTCAGATGGTTTTATGATTTAAGTCCTTGTATTCAAAGGCATTGAAGTATCATTTTGATTACTAGTATGTTACATAAGTGTTAAAAACCCATTACAGAATAAAGATTTGGATATTTCAAATTTGTTTCTGAAATTTGTATCCAACAAGGCATCCATTTTTTGAGTCGCTCCTTGTAATCTAATTCTATATCCCAAATCGCTAGTAATCTCGTTACTTTCAATATAATCAATGAATACACTGCACGAACAATTGTGGCAAAAATGTTTGAATGTCATCAAGGATAATATCTCAGATGTGTCATTCAATACTTGGTTTTCACCAATTGTACCCCTGAAATACGAAAACAGTATCTTTGTTTTGCAAGTTCCAAGTCAGTTTTTTGTTGAATACATTGAAGAAAAATTTATCGATCTTCTGCGAGTTACCCTTTACCGCGAAGTAGGGGTAGGTACCAAATTGGAATACCGAGTACTGATAGATAAAGCAAGCGGTGCTGGACCTCAGATACCAAGTGTGAGCGATAAGCCAATAGTGAAGCCCCTAGCTGCTGTAAATGCCTATGCTAGTCCTTACAATAAGCCTCATTTGCCCGAAATTGACCCACAGCTAAACCCATCATTAAATTTCACAGCTCTTGTGGAAGGTGTAAGTAATAAACTAGCAAGGTCTGCAGGATTAAGTATTAGCCAAGATCCAGGTAAAAGTACTTTCAATCCATTCTTTGTCTATGGTCAATCAGGTGTCGGTAAGACACATCTTGCTAATGCCATTGGAATTATGGCAAAGCAACTATACCCAGACAAACGAGTGCTTTATGTTACAGCCAATACGTTTCAAACTCAATATACTGATTCGGTGCGAACCAATTCGCAAAACGATTTTTTGAATTTCTATCAGACCATTGATGTATTAATCATGGATGACATTCATGAGTTTGCGGGTAAGACAGCTACTCAAAATACGTTTTTTCATATTTTCAACCACTTGCATCAATCAGGCAAACAGTTGATTTTAACCTCTGACCGTTCACCTGTGGTGATGGCAGGTCTTGAACAACGTTTGTTGACTCGTTTCAAGTGGGGTTTGTCCGCAGAAATTGAAAAGCCAAACTTTGAGTTGCGCAAAGCCATCTTGAAAAGCAAGATATATCGTGATGGTCTTGAAATACCAGAGGATGTGGTCAATTTTATTGCCGAGCATGTGGTAGACAATGTGCGTGACTTGGAAGGTGTGTTGGTGTCGCTATTAGCACATTCTACACTTGCAGATATTCAGATAGATGTGGAGCTGGCAGAAAAGGTGATTAGCCGTATTGTTAGTATCACAAAAAGAGTAAATACAGTAGAGAAAATTCGTGACGTAGTTTGCGAATACTATAACCTGTCAGTAGATGCTATTTCCACTAAAAGTCGTAAGCGTGAAGTGGTGCAAGCCCGTCAAATAGCAATGTACTTGTCT
>CAIUKZ010000042.1 GCA_903899865.1 uncultured Bacteroidales bacterium
AGTAATTGCCTATACAAGCTTAGATGAATTGGATGGAATCATTGAACGACTTAAATCTCGCTAATCAATTCTCATTTTTAGATTTTAACATTTGTCTAAACTTCCAAATGAAGAATCCAATCATGCCAAGTGGGTATATCAGGAAGTTCATGGCCATGGTGTGAGCTATATTTTTGGCTCTGGTGAGACCACCTTCTACCATAGCAAGACCAACTTGCATAAACATCACTAAGAATCCAGCAATTAATACCCATACCATGTTAATTGCTACTTTGTTGTGTCCGGCTTGTGCGCCCACTTCCTCCAAAGTTGGATGACCAGGGTTTGCAGCTGCCACATCTGTAATTGTTCCAGTGTTAGATCCTGTCGGATCTAGAGCCTTTTCAGCGTGTGAGTAACTCGATATGGTGGTGGTTACTAGCGCAATGAGTAGTAGTAGTATGTATTTTTTCATCTGTTTATAATTGTTTGTTAGTTGTCAGATGGAACTCATAAATCAAAATTTAATCATGCCCCTGTGGGTCAAAATAGATTAAATTTTGTCATGTTTGTTTCATTTGTTTATAATTTAAATTTTAGTTGTCAGATAGCTTGTCCCGACTTGACAGAGAACGCGCACATAAACATCTCCTTGTTTGTCAAAGTTTATTTGGCGTGCTCGTTTCATGTTTACTTCCTCTTACTTTTGTTTAATAATGTTACTTCGGTTATTCGATTTTGTTGTATAGCGAAGTGTCTCCACTTTCACCATTTCTAATGCGGTAAGATTCGTCAATGGTAGATACAAATATCTTTCCGTCTCCCACATCGCCTGTTTGTGCAGCTCTGAGAATTGCGTCGATTGTTCTTTGAACATTTATATCTCTCACTACAATGGTCATTAATTGTCTGGGAATGTAGCTTGTGTCATACACTGTTCCTCTGTATGAGAGCTCCCCTTTGTGAATCTCATTGCCAACTCCTGTTACGTCTGCGTATGTAAAGAAGTCAATTCCTGCTTGGCGTAGTGAGTCTTTTACTTCCTCAAATTTTGAAGTACGGATGATTGCTTCAATTTTTTTCATATTTTTAATTTTTAATTAAAGTGTTGTTGTGGCACGATGACTAGTTTATTGTTTGTCTATTTACTTTGGTGTGATCTTTTTTTTCAACTAATAGTTGGTTTGTCATTATCCAAAGTGCTCAAGGTCTTATTTCTTATTTTTGAGTGATTTTGTTTGATTGTATTTAACAAACAAGTGTATAGCTACAGGTCTCAATGTCAAGAAATCGATTGTTAGCTTCACGGTTTAGCATTGAACTGCTTGGGGTGAAAAAGACTTAGAACCTGTGTCCGTTTTGAATGTCTTTTTATGTGCTAATTATCTTTTGTCTAAATAGGAGCTGTAACTATACACTTGTAAGTGTAGCTGTGTCTTATAATGTCACACCAAGTACAAAGTGAATTTGGTCTGCAGCATTTGAATAGATAGTTTGTACATAAACCGGAATGCTTAGAGTTTCACTGAATTTCAATGATTTTGTTGCTTTTAATGATACGTTGCATATTTTGACCCCAGTTTCGTTCATCCCAATTGCACCTGTAGTTGGGTCGATTTTTGAAGGATTCCAGTGGTAGCCAATGTTTGAGTTGCTTTCCCATGGAGATACACCTACTGCTGGCATAAGTGTTACGTCACCCACGTTGAAGCTGTAGCTAGCTTCGATGTATGTAGAGTACATTTGTTTTCCTTTAGCGTTTTGGTCTCTTGCACCGAGAACAAATGTGTTAGCAACTAAATTGAAATTTGAAATTGAATAGCCAATGGTTGCCTCTAGGTAATGACCAGATGTGCTGTTTATTGAATCGGTGCCAATGTATGGTTTGTTTTTACCAGACCACCAGTATTGAGTTAATCCAAATTTCAATCCGCTGAATGTGTAGAAGAGACTCGCATCTACTTCTTTGTAATTGCCATCTACGAAATCACTACTTCCCCAGATACCAGCATTTAGTCCGCCATAGCTTAAGTTTACGGTTGGTTGGAAACTTGCCCCAGCAAAATATACACCACGCCAGATGTATGAACTTACTACGTCTGCTCCTGCAGTAACGCTAACACTTGGAGCTGAAGCGGTGGTAGCAGTTTCTTGTGCCGAAAGGCTCATTGAAGTTGAGAGGAGTGCAATCGCACAGATTGCTAATGTTTTCATTGTTTTCATAATTGTGTTTGTGTTTTAATAAGACATTAATGATAAATTACTAGTTTTATTTCCTTTGTGTTATTTGGCTGCAATTTCTGCAGTAATTGTAGCCGAAATAATTTAAATTGAATTGTGTTCTGTCATTATGTTGTGAACACATTGCAAAAATAATCATAATGTCATTCTTGTGTGCATAAACATGTGCGATTCTATACCATAATTTTTTGTGAGTGTTGAAATTCGTTTATTTTTGTTAATATTGTGTGCATTTGATGTTATTTTGCGCTTTTTTGTTTCGAATTGATATATCGTCTAGATTTTGATGTGTGAATATTTTTATATATGGTTGCATGTTTTGCTGTTTTTGTGATAATATGTTTTGATTTTTGAGTGTTTTGTGACAAAAAAAGCCTTCTGAAAGATTTCAGAAGGCTTTTTGATATTTTTAAAATGAGATTATAGTAGTCGTTTCATGGCTTCGATGGTGTTTTCTTTGCTGTTGAATGCAGAGAATCTCACATAGCCTTCTCCACTAGCCCCAAATCCTGCACCTGGAGTGGTAACAATGTTTTTTTCTTTCAAAAGGAAATCAAAATACTCCCAGCTAGTCATGCCTTTAGGCGCTTTTGCCCATACGTAAGGTGCATTCACTCCTCCAAATACGGTATATCCTGCCTTCAATAAGCCTTCGCGGATGATATTAGCGTTTTCGGTGTATGAATCAATTAATGCTCTAACTTGTTTTTTTCCCTCTGGGCTGTATGTTGCTTCAGCGGCTCTTTGTACGACATAAGATGTGCCATTAAATTTTGTACACTGACGTCTGTTCCATAGTTTGTTTAGCGCAACAGGTTCGCCCGACTCGGTGTAGCCCATCAGTTGTTTGGGGACAACCGTGTATCCACAACGAGTGCCTGTGAAACCAGCAGTCTTAGAAAAACTGCGAAATTCAATCGCGACTTCTTGTGCACCTTCAAT
>CAIUKZ010000043.1 GCA_903899865.1 uncultured Bacteroidales bacterium
ATCTAAATTGGAGCCTGGACGTAGCGTCTTTATTTCCACTTGTAGCAGCGATATTAAACTACTTAGCCATCGGAGCTATTGGTAAAGATGAAGCATTGGTAAAGTCGTTGGATAGATTGCGATAGGGTGATTTCACAAATAGATTTTAAGGAGGCATTTTCGGAAGCGGAAATGCCTTTCATGTTTTTATGCGTGAGTAAACCACAAAAGTTCAATTCCAGAACACATGGAACACATGAAGCAATTCAATTAAGAAAAAAGACAAAGGGCACATAGTTTTGCCTTTTGGCAAACTGGTTTGATTCACAAGAAAATAAAACGCAGTTTTATTCCTATGTGCTCGAAAAAATCATTTGACAACTAAAATCTGAATGGATATTCAACTATGTGTTCTATTGTGGTTTGAAATGAATATCCATCTTTAACGTGATAGAGCCTTTTTCTGAACATTGCTAATTCATATTTGTTTTAGAATAAACTTCATAGCTATGAAAACGAATCAATCATTATTAACCATTTTGCTGTTGTTTGTTTTTGCTCAAACAGCTTGTAATCAGAAAGTAAAAGTCATGAAATATAATCCACTT
This sequence comes from uncultured Bacteroidales bacterium, assembly GCA_903899865.1. GTDB lineage: Bacteria > Bacteroidota > Bacteroidia > Bacteroidales > Paludibacteraceae > Paludibacter. Next base: position 588 of record CAIUKZ010000043.1, read on the forward strand.
ACCCCCGAAGAAGAAGCAGTAATTATAGACAAAGGTACCGAGCGTCCGTTTACCGGGGAATATGTAAATACCAAAGATAACGGCACCTACGTCTGCAAAAGATGTGATGCTCCACTGTACCGCTCCGAAGATAAATTTGAGTCCCATTGCGGATGGCCCAGTTTTGATGATGAGATAAAAGGAGCTGTGAAAAGAGTGACTGATGCTGATGGAAGCAGAACTGAAATTCTTTGTGCTCACTGTGGTGCACACCTAGGTCATGTGTTCAAAGGTGAGGGTTTTACTCCAAAGAATGAAAGGCATTGTGTTAATTCTATATCCATGAAATTCGTTGCAAAGAAAGAGAATGCAAGTGAAATAGCTTATTTTGCTTCCGGATGTTTCTGGGGAACAGAATATCATTTTATGAAAGCCAAAGGTGTGAAAATTACTACGGTGGGGTATATGGGTGGGCATACCCAGCATCCTAGTTATAGAGAAGTATGCACTGGAACCACTGGGCATGTGGAAACAACTGAAGTTGAGTTTGATACTACCAAAACCAGTTATGAACAGATGGTCAAACTGTTCTTTGAAACACATGATTTTACGCAAGTAGGAGGGCAGGGACCTGACATAGGCGATCAGTATCGATCGGTTATTTTTTATACCACCAATGAGCAAAAGGAAATTGCGCTAAAGCTCATTTCAGTCCTAAAAGACAAGGGATATAAAGTGGCTACAGAGTTACATGCTGCTCCACATTTTTGGGGAGCAGAAGAATATCATCAGGAATACTATGATAAGAAAGGTGGAACTCCCTATTGCCATGTATATCACAAGATATTTTAACTTGGAGGTTGTGAAGTTTAGTAGCTTATAAAACTCGACTATAACGAATAAGGTGGGTAAACTACAAAAGAATCATTTAAAACACATGGAACACATAAAGCGTTTCAATTAAAAAAGACAAAGGACACATAGTTTTGCCTTTCGGCAAACTGGTTTGATTCTCAAGAAAATAAAACGCAGTTTTATTCCTATGTGGTCGCAAAACGCATTTTACAACTAAAATTCGAATTGTTTTTGAACAATGTGTTCTATTGTGGTTAAAAAGATTACCCAACTGAAACGTTATAGAACCCCAAAAAAACTGTAAGGATTTATTGAACTGGCTTGACTGTGAATCCTTGTTTCTGGAGGAGTTTTATTACTCCTCGTTTTCCACCTAGATGTGCAGCACCTACAGCTATAAAGCAGGACGATGACGGCATGATGGATGACAGTTTCGTGGCCCATTTCTCATTTCTTTCATATAGAATTTTGGATAATTCTACCTCTGTGAAATCATGCTTTTTTCCCGTGCCCAGAGTGAGTTTATATAATTCTTCTATATTACCTTGTTTGTATAGTGTGTTTAAGGTTTTGATATCCGATAGCACACTATCTTTGTGAAGCACAGTTTCGTACAATAATTCTGCTTGACGCTTCAATGTGCCGTTTTTGTACAAGATGTTTATTTGCTCCTCCACTGTTTCAAGTCCTTCTACGGCTTTTCCTTTCTCAAAAGCTACCAACTGTAGGTAGGAATCGGATTGGTTATTGTCCGAAAATCCTGTCATTTTTTTGAATATTTCGGCCTCATAAATGGTTAGAATCAATGTAGGATTCATCATTGCCACTTGCTTCAATCCGATTTTTGCCACCGATTTTAGTTCATTATCCACCACATTGTATTGTTCTGCCGTGAGTAGATTGTCTATCATTGTACCATTGGGCATGATGGATGCTTCTTGAATAATACTAGCAGCATCCACGTTGGAGGTGCTTATTTCTCCCACCACTTTGTCGCACTCATTGAATGCTTTGTACAAGCCAGAAACGCTATCTAAATATTGGATGGAAATGAGGTGGTGGGTTCCAAACAGATAGGATGGTTTTTTTAGCCCATTGCCTGTGATTTTCCACAACAGCTGAGCATTTGCTGATAAAAGCCAAAATAATAGCGTGCTTAGCACCAGTATTTTTCTATTCATAATCGTAGTTTAGTCCTACAAAGTTACACAAATAGCTTCATGGTGTTCGACTTTCCAGCCATCATTCCGCATTATTGTATTTTGTTATGGATTGTATGCAAAAATTTGAAATTAAAATGATGATAGAAAATGATATAATTGTTACTTTTGTATAGAAATTTCCGATAAACTCCTTCACACTTTAAATACATCGATTATGACACTTCAACAACTGGAATATGTACTGGCTTTGGATAAAACTCGCCATTTTGTAAAGGCGGCACAGATGTGTGGTGTAACACAACCAACATTGAGTGCCATGATCCAAAAGTTGGAAGATGAATTGGATTGTAAGATATTTGACCGCTCCATGCAACCCATCGAGCTAACTACTGTGGGAAGGCAAATAGTAGAGCAAGCACAGGTAATTCTCTATCAAGCCAATCAATTAAAAGAAACTGTTCAAGCTCAAAAATCAGAGTTATCGGGCACACTTCACCTTGCCATTATTCCCACTATTGCTCCTTATTTACTGCCTGAGTTTATTGCCACGTTTAAGAAAGAATATCCTTCTATCAATTTAAGAGTTAGTGAATTACACACCAGTACCATCATCGAAAAGCTTCGAGTTGCAGAGATTGATATGGCCATTCTTTCGACTCCTTTGGAGGATGTGAAAATATTGGAAGTGCCATTGTATTATGAACGATTTGCCGCCTACATATCACCCAATGAGGGTATTTATTCCTGTGATGAATTGTCTGCCAATGACATGCCATTGGATAGACTGTGGATGTTGGAGGAGGGGCACTGTATGCGCAACCAGGTATTCAATTTTTGTAACGACAAGCCTAAGTTAGTTTCCACCTACGAGGCTGGAAGTATTGATACGCTGGTCAAGATTGTGGATGTGAATGGTGGTTATACGGTCATTCCAGAATTACATATTGATTTGTTGAGCGATAGACAAAGGCAAAACCTACGTGAGATAGTACGACCTGAAGCTACGCGTGAGATTTCAATTGTGATTCGACATGATTTTGTACGTGAAGGTTTGCTGAATGCTGTGGCTGAATGCGTTAAGAAGATTATTCCTTCTCACATGTTGGATGCCAGGTTGAAGAAGTTTGCTATTAAGCTATAAACTTATTTCTTAAACCTCTGAATCAGATTATAGGATTTGTAAATTCCAAGTTCTCCGGCTTTACTAAGGTCATTCAATCCCTTACTATCTTCACCTGTAAATAGATAGGTGAGTCCACGATTGAAATATGCTTCAGCAAAGTCACTGTCTATCTCGATGGCCTTCGAATAGTTTTTAATCGCTTCTGAAAAATTCTTCACACTGCAATTTACATTCGCTTTATTGAAATAGGCAAATGAAAAGTCGGGGGCGAGTTCTATGGTTTTGTCGTAGTCATGAACGATAATTTCATTGTCCATTGAGATTCTGGAAACAGGTGTGGGTACATTTTTACTCAATATCGGCTCTTGATGCTCAGAATTATTTTTGAGATATTCAAGAAGCTTGTAGCGTGTATTTGCCCTGTAGAAATAGGCCAACATGAAGCTAGGTTGTAACTCAATGGCTTTATTTAAGTCATCCAAAGCACTTTTGTAGTCTTGGACTAACGAAAATTCAATGGCTCGTTGAAAGAACAAATCTGCGTCGTTCTGAGTGTTAGTAAGTCGGGTAGAAAGATTATTAATGGTTTCAAAATGTGACGAAATAAGTTCAGACGTTAGCGGTATTTCGTTGTTAGTTATTTTAAGTGTAGCACTCGCTTTTTTTGATTTATTGTACTGATCTAATGCTTGATAGAATAAATTAGTACGTCTTATCTCATCCACTTTAGCATAAAATGAGATTGCAAAGTTTTTTTCGTTGACTACATCGGTGTATTTATCTTGAACTGTGCCACGAGTAGCTTGTTCATATTTAGATTCAGTTTCGCTATCTTCTAAGTTTTGTGCAGCAAATCGATTGAAAAGACTAATATTGCTTGTTTTAGTAGTTGGTGTTGATTTCGCTATTTGTGCATCAGTCAAATTTTTATTATCCCTTTTGACATTGTCCTTGTTGGCATCTAGTTTACTTGCATTAAACCGATATCTAAATGCTTCTTTTTTATTTCCAATACCATCATACGCATCGGCTAAAGAATAGTATGCTGGTAAGAAATTGGGGTGTTTATCAATAATAAGGTGAAATTCTTTGATAGCAGCTTGTTTGTCACCTAATGTACTTTCTAGCATTGCTTTTCGGTATCTAGCCTCTATGTTGGTGGAGTCCAATGTGAGTACTTGTTCAAAATCTTTCAGAGCATTGTTGTTGTCACCAAGCGAGGAGCGAAGTATCCCTCTGTTGAAATATGCCGTAGCGTTTTTCTTGTCTAACTTGATTGCTTCATTATAGTCAGCAATGGCTTGATTGTATTTTTTATTTTCCATATTAAGGATTCCACGGTTAATGTAATCTCCTATGTTGCTGGACTTTCTTGTAATTGCTTGATTGTAGTCACTAAGAGCACCTTCGTAGTCTTTTTTTAGCATGCGCATATAGGCGCGCGCACTCCATCCACTTGCACTAATACTATCGGCTTTGAGGTATTGATTGAAACAAGCCTCAGCCTTAGTGGTATCTTTCATAGAAAGGAGTATTCTTCCTTGTTCAAAAAGCACGATGTTTTTTTTGGGATTAAGCTTTTTATAATGTTCTAGGTCGGCTAGAGCACCTTGGTAGTCTTTGTATTGTTCGCGGGCTTCCACGCGGTTCATAAGATAGAATGAATTGTTGGGTCCAAATTCGAGGGCTTTATTAAAATCGGCGATTGCCTCAGGTAAAAACTCCAGTTTACGACGGGCAAATCCTCTTGCGTAATAGGCTTGCGCCAAAAATGGATTAAGCTTTAAAGCCTCTGTGCAGTCTTGATCTGCACTGATATAGTCTCCCAATTGAATTTTAGCAATTGCTCTAAGTAGATATGGTTCGTGGAGATATGGTTTGATTTTAATAACTTGGTTGAAGTATTGAATAGAAAGTACATAATCCTCAAAATACAATGCATTTTGACCAATGGCCAAAATGCGATCTGTATTCAATTGAGCTAAAGCAGCAGTTTGAAGGATACAATATAAGGATATGAGTAGTATTTTTTTCAATTCTTTTTGGTGGCAGTTGTTTCTGTTGTAGGTGTTGGAGCATCGCCACCACACCCTTGGTTGGGATTAAAAGAACTTGGCACTTCAAATTGTTCATTGGCAGAATACCCAAGGTCTGGATCGGCCAACACTTTTTTCATATACAGTGCCCAAATAGGCAAAGCCATGGCAGCTCCTTGTCCTTCGGATATATTATCAAAGTGTATGGATCTGTCTTCACCACCAACCCACGCACCCGACACCAGTGATGGGGTGTAGCCCATAAACCAACCATCCGAGTTGTTTTGTGTAGTTCCTGTTTTACCGCCCATAGGCATGGTCAATCCATATCTGTTTCTGATGCGTGACCCAGTACCGCCATCAATAACAGCACGCATGATGTATATCATTTTGTTTGCTGTCTCTTGGCTGAAAATTTCGTGCATTTGGGGATTAAATTTCTTGATTACATTACCGTTGGCATCCTCTATGCGTGTTACAAGCAATGGCTCAACTCTGATTCCTTTGTTAGGGAAAGCAGTGTAGGCTTGTACCATCTCGGAAATTGATATTTCGCATGGTCCCAAGCAAAGTGAAACAACAGGATCTAACTTAGATCGAATACCAAATGAACGCATCAATTTTACTAACGATTCTGGTGTAAATAAGCTCATCAGGTACGCCGAAATCCAGTTGTTAGAATTCGCTAAGCCCCATTTCAAAGTAACGGTTTCACCAATATGATCTTTTGATACGTTTTTTGGTGTCCACTTTTCACCAGTTCCAGTAGTGAGTGTGATGGGTTGTAGTACTGTTTTGTCACAAGGCCACATACCTTCTTCCATGGCTAAAGTGTAAAGGTAGGGTTTAACAGTTGATCCCACTTGCCTTCTACCTACGCTCACCATGTCATATTGAAATTGTGCGAAATTTGGACCTCCAACATAAGCTTTCACCCATCCTGAATGTGGATCCATGGACATAAATCCACATCGTAGGAAGTGTTTATGGTAACGAATGGAGTCCATGGGTGACATGATGGTATCAATGATTCCGCTATATGAAAAAACTTGCATCTCTATTCGTTGTCGGAAAGCATTATCAATTTCTACTTCCGATGCACCCTCTGCTTTCATTCTAAGGTATCGTTCAGATTGTTTTTTTGAACGAACCATGATGTCATTTATTTCATTTGCTGAAACATTTCTTGCAAAAGGTGCGTAACTCCTTTTGCGTTTTTCTTTAAAAAATGTGGCTTGAATCTCTTTCATGTGTTCCTCTACAGCCTCTTCTGCAAATCGTTGCATACGAGAGTCAATGGTGGTGTATATCTTAAGCCCATCAGTGTAGATATTATATGGGGTACCATCTGCTTTTTTGTTTTTTACACAAAAGCCATACAATGGATTATTTTCCCACATCCACTTGTCATCCTCATATTTATCTTGTTGCCAACTGGCATAATTGCTTTTGTCTGGTTCAGTTGCTATCAAAATGCTTCTGAGGTATTCTCTGAAATAGGTCGCAGTACCAAGTCGGTGGTCTACTTTCTGATACTTTAGTGTAAGTGGAATTACTTTGAGTGAATCATATTGACGATCAGTGATAAAGTCGGCTTTACGCATTTGATTGAGAACCACGTTTCTGCGTTGCTTCGTTCTTTCGTTGTATCTTACAGGATTGAAGTAGGAGGGGTTTTTGCACATTCCAATTAATGTGGCTGCTTCTTCGATTTTCAGTTTGGCAGGTGAGGTGCTGAAATAAATTTGCGCAGCAGATTTAATCCCTACGGCATTGTTTAGAAAATCAAATTGGTTAAGGTACATTGCCAATATTTCTTCTTTGGTGTAAAGTCTTTCCAAATCAACAGAAATAACCCATTCAATTGGTTTTTGAAGGGCACGTTGAATGGCATTTTCAGCCACAGGTGAGTATAATTGTTTGGCCAGCTGTTGTGTGATGGTACTTCCACCTCCCGAACTTTTGCGATGAAAAATGCCACGAAGGATAAACGATCTAGTCAGAGCTCTACCATCTATGCCTGAATGATCATAATAACGAACATCTTCAGTGGCAATAAGCGCATTAGTTACATTAGGAGATATTTCATTGTAATGAACGCCAACTCTATTTTCTTTGTTGAAAAAAT
>CAIUKZ010000044.1 GCA_903899865.1 uncultured Bacteroidales bacterium
AGTATATTTGCTTCGAATATTTGGACTCCTTGCCTTGCTGATTAACTTCAAATTTGACCATCGACAATTTAAATAACATGAGAAAATTCTTGCTTATCGCCGTAATCATTTCGTTATCAAACTTATGTTTACTTTCTGAAAAAATGGAATTTTATAGGTTTTGTACCAAGCACATGACATGTACGCAAACTCCAGATCATTATTGTTACTATGAAATTTGCTTCGATTGGCGGAAAAAAAGGATTTATTGTGGAGAAGCTTGTTTTTCAAGAGAATTGGGCTTTACAGGATATACTATTAATGGAAAAATAAAAAAGAGGGGAAAAATAATTATCTGTACTGATTCAACATCAAGAAAGAAATATTACTTTAAAACTGAAAGTCCTAATTCAATTAAGGTTCTTACTAAGATAGACGATTTAGATAAAAATACTTACTTATATTTGGCTGAAGTAAGAAATTCCAATGAGGAAATTAAGTTCGGGTCTTATAAGGTTTGTTTCAATGAATACGACCTCATCAAATCAAAATACTATGAAACAGGTATTAAAAATGGAGTATTTGAGTATTATGACAGTAAGTATTGTAAATACATTTTCTATAAAGATAATTTAGGAAAAGATTCAATTGAAGGGACAAACGATTCAATTTTTGAAAAAAAGAAGATTGACTTCTTTCGCAAGTATTACAAATACGAGTAGCCAGATAATCTGCACAATATGAAAAAAATCATCTTTATACTAGTAACTTTTCTTTGTTTCAATAGTATTTATGCTCAGAAACTGGAATTGAGAATTTTGAGTTTGAAAATTGAAAATGACACTGCATATATTGATTTTCAGTTGTCAAATAAATCAAACGAGAAATTTTTGATCAAGTATCTTGATTGTATAGCAATATCACATTCAAGGTTGGATGGCTTTATGAAAGTAATAATTGATTATAAATCATCAGATATTGCACCTAACCGTGAGGGAGAAATCAAAAACACAGGAACAAATGAGTGTAGAAATTTTGTTTATACCAACATTGGAGGAAAGGTATTCAACAAATCTTTTCGTGCTTTAAATTCAGGTGAAACAATAAATGGAAGTTTGAAATTTTGCTTTTGCAAATTTATTGACTATAATGGAAGTTTATCAAGTAGTGATTTATCTTCTGATAGAGCTTATGAAGTTCCTAAAGGTAAGGTCTCAATACGATTAGTTTACTCTGAATTTTCTCCAATATCACAAGACAGATATTACTTCAGGCTTAGAAAAAAACATCCAGAATTAAATAAATACAAACCCTACAGAGGCAAAATAGAATCGAACAAAGTGTATTTTCATTACAAAATCCCATTGTAAACCGTATCGAATTTCCCTTTTTGTTTGCTCCATATCGTCTTTCGCCACCTCTTGCAATAATCAATCCTCCCTATTCCCCGTTCTACCCCCATTTACGAAGCATGCGTTGTGGGTGTCCTACGACCAACAGACTTGAAAGCGATTAAAAATACAAGCTATCACTTGTTAATCAAGCATTTTTGATTAATTTTGCACTCCGATTATCGTTCCTACTTATCTAAATCAATTCATTAATGCAGTCCGTTACAAAATCCATTCTTGTCAAATCGCTCTTATTGTCATTTTTGCTCGTTGGAGTTGTTCACCTTCATGCTCAAAAACCCCAACATACCTTCGAATTAGGTGACAGTGCATTTCTATTGGACGGCAAGCCTTTTCAGATGATATCTGGCGAAATCCATTACCCACGCATTCCCCGTCAGTGCTGGAGATCTAGCATCAAAGCCGCCAAAGCCATGGGGTTGAATACCATAGGTACTTATGTGTTCTGGAACTTACACGAACCCGAAAAAGGCAAATATGATTTCAGCGGCGATAAAGACATATTGGAATTTGTAAAAATAGCCCAACAGGAAGGAATGTGGGTAATACTCCGTCCCAGTCCTTATGTATGTGCCGAGTGGGAATTTGGTGGGTATCCTTACTGGTTGCTCAATGAGGAAGGTCTCGTGGTGCGAAGCAAAGAACCAAAATACCTCAATGCCTATCGCAATTATATCAAAGAAGTAGGAAAACTACTTGCACCAACTCAGGTTAATCATGGTGGAAATGTACTGATGGTACAATTGGAAAATGAATATGGATTTTATGCCAGTGACAAAGAATACCTCAAAATAAACAAAGAAATGTTTATTGAAGCAGGATTTGACGGACTTCTCTACACTTGCGATCCTTCCTACACCATGAAAAATGGTCATCTGCCTGGCATGCTTCCTGCAGTGAATGGTGGCGACAAACCAGAAGCTATCAAAAAAATAATTCGAGAAAATCATGATGGCAAAGGTCCATTTTACATTGCCGAATGGTATCCGGCATGGTATGATGTGTGGGGAAAACCTCACCACACAGTTCCACCTACCAAAGCGTTGAACTACCTAGATTCTGTACTTACTGCGGGGATTTCTATTAATATGTACATGTTTCAAGGTGGCACTACCAGAGGATTTATGAATGGTGCCAACTTCGATAGACACATACCCTATCAGCCACAGATTACGAGCTATGACTACGACTCGCCACTGGATGAAGCGGGCAATCCGACTGAAAAATTCATGCAGTTCCGTCAACTGATAGCTCGTCATTTACCTGCTGGTCAAGTGCTGCCCGATGTTCCTGCCAAACGACCTACGATTGCTATTCCATCCATTGTGCTGGACAAAGCAACTCCGATATTTAATAACCTTCCAGTGCCTGTAAAAAACAAATATCCACAGACATTTGAAAAGTTGAACCAAGCCTATGGATATGTGCTATATCACACTACGCTGAATCACCAAAAGTCAGGCTGGTTTAGAATCAATGGTTTAAGAGATTATGCCATTGTTATGGTCAATGGTAAACGGGTTGGTATCCTTGATAGAAGGTTGGCGCAAGACAGCATAATGCTTAACATCCCCAGCGGAAAAGTACAGCTTGACATTCTAGTGGAAAACCTGGGACGTGTTAACTTTGGCCCCTTCATCATGGACAACCACAAAGGAATAACCGAAAGTGCGGAGTTAAACGAAAAAGAACTCACCAACTGGGAAATGTATTCACTTCCATTCGAAACGGTTGACTCCAGAAAAATCATTGACACAAAAATAACCGACGACTCACCTGTGCTCCGTAAAGGATATTTCAACCTACAAAACACGGGTGACACCTACCTGGACATGAGTCAGTGGGGCAAAGGCTGTGTGTGGATCAACGGTCATCACCTAGGAAAATACTGGGAAATTGGACCGCAGCAAACACTATTTGTGCCTGCAGAATGGTTGATAGTGGGTGTAAATGAAATCATCGTTTTGGAACTTCATAAACCGAATCAAAACACTATACAAGGTCTGGAGAAACCGATATTGGACGTGGTGAAAAAGTAAGTTTGAAGATTTATCTCATATCAAAACAGCTAGTGGAAAATTTTCTACTGGCTGTTTTCATTTATCAGGCAATTAGTTCTAATAATTCACTTAAAATCATAGCTGTAGCTCCCCAAATCTTTACGCCCTGCACACTATAGTAAGGAGCTTGAATCATACCTTGAGTGGATGAAACGTAAAAATCGCCAACAGACTTACTGTGTGGATTGGTTAACTCAGAAAGCCCAATTTCCAGTACAGACTGCACTTCTTTGGGATTTATCACATACTCAGGTTTGCCCGGATGATAGGCCACATAGGGCTTAATCAAAAAATTACTTGGCGGAATGTATAAGTCAGACAACTGCCCCAAAACCTCGAGTTGTGAACCGTCTATTCCCACTTCCTCCTGCGTCTCTCTGGTGGCTGTCATCAAAAAATCCGAATCATCTTTCTCCCTCTTGCCACCAGGAAAAGCTATCTGACCACTGTGAAATCCATCGTATTCAGAACGTTGAATAAACAACAGATGCAATTCCGAATCCTTTGGGAAAAGAATAATCATCACAGCACTTTCTCTTACATCTCTTAAATCCGACATCTTCACCAACTCTTCTTTTCGCTGTGGTGGAGCCATCTTGAGTTGTGCTGACAGACCTGGTAGTGCTTGCTGAAATTTAGCTTTGATGCTTTGAATGTCCATGGGTTCTATATTGCATAATAAAGAATGAAAAATGAAAAATGAAAAATGAAAATGTCGAAAGCACTCTAAGCTTTGCCTTTGGCTAGGCTACCGCAATAAATAAAACCGACAGGCATTTCTGTTCTGTCCATTCTTCAATTTTCATTCTTCATTTTTCATTCTTCATTCTTCATTTTTCATTCTTCATTCTTCATTTTTCATTTTTACTTTTGTGCCTTATGTGGTTAATTTGTAAAAAGTATTACTTACGTGTTTTGGGACCTTTTCCCCTTGCGGAACTAAAACTGGAAGGTTTCGTGTTTTTTGGCGAACCTTGCTTTTTGCCATTCGAATTACTCGAACGTTCACGAAGTTCTCTGGATTTGGGATTCGGGTTGGAAGAGCGGGCAGCCTTTTTCTTGTCCACAGATGTAGCCTCAAAAACTGATTTTGCTCCACGAGATTTAGGTGGAGAGGAGGTTTTAGTTGAAGTGCTAGCAGATTCTGATGTTGAAGAAGAAGTCGCTAAAGACGCCATGATGTCGCTCATTTCGTGAGGTTCCAACGGTCGCCATTCGCCCAATGGAAGGCCTTTGAGATGAATGTTCATGATTCTAACTCGCTCAAGTTTGGTGACTTCATAGTCAAAAAACTCACACATGCGTCTGATTTGTCGGTTCAGTCCCTGAATCAAAGTAATACGAAACGAGTAAACAGATTCTTTCACCACTTTACACTTTTTGGTGGTCTCACCGAGTATGGGTACTCCAGCCCCCATTTTATGAATAAACTCATCGGTAACAGGCTGATTTACTGTAACTATGTATTCTTTCTCGTGTTTATTACCCGCTCTGAGTATCTTGTTAACGATGTCACCATTGTTGGTCAAAAAAATTAGACCCTGAGAGTCTTTATCCAACCGACCGATAGGGAAAATGCGCTCATGGTACCCAATATAATCGATTATACTATCTTTCACGCCCACTTCGGTAGTGCTGATAATTCCAACTGGTTTATTGAAAGCAATAAATACAAAATCGTCGCCTTCCTTCTGTTGTATCAATTGCCCATTGAGCATTACCTTGTCCCTGGCACTCACCTGATCACCCACAGACGCTCGTTTCCCATTGACAAACACATGCCCTTGCTCAATGAACCTATCGGCTTCTCTACGCGAACAAACGCCACTATCACTTATAAATTTATTCAGACGAAATGTTTCGGACATATTTCAAAATGGATTAAAAAAATATGCCTCAAAAGTACAGAAAACTATCCATACTTGTGAGACATACTTTAGTAGATTATTATTGGCAGATGACGCAACCCTCACATTTGGAAAGTTCACCTCTAAGACGTTTTTCAGTAAGCATTTTGATACGGTCTTGTAATGCATCAATGCGTATGTTTTCAATCACATCATTGGTGAAGGCAAACATAAGCAACAGACGGGCTTCTTTCTCAGAAATGCCTCTAGACTGTAAGTAAAACTTTGCGATTTCATCGAGCTGACCTACTGTAGCACCGTGTGAACACTTCACGTCATCAGCATATATCTCCAGCTGAGGTTTGGTATTCATACGCGCGGTTTTGCTTAGCAAAATATTCCTATTGGTTTGAAATGCAGCCGTTTTTTGTGCATCCTTTGCCACATAAAGTTTGCCTGTGAACCCTCCAACTGACATATCGTCAAGCACATACTTGAATAATTCCTTCGAATTGCAATTTGGCTGATTGTGTAATATGGAGGTAAAATTGTCCACTTTCTGATTTTTATCGCCTATCACCATACCACAC
>CAIUKZ010000045.1 GCA_903899865.1 uncultured Bacteroidales bacterium
GGAAAACCATGCTCCAATTATTTCATCCTTGAAAGGAGGTAAATTGACATATACTTCCAATAATCAAGAATCAGAGTTGAATATCGATGGAGGATTTGTAGAAGTGAATAATAATTGTGTCACCATTTGCTTGGAAGCTGTCTCCTAATCCTGAATATGCAAGAATTAAAAAGACTTTTCTATCTTATGTTTTCAGCATTCATTTTGATTTCTGGTTGGGGAATTTGGTGGTTGCTAGTTCATGTTTTCATTGGAAGTTATTTTACATGGTACCCTTTCATTCCTTCCTTTTTCTTGGTGTATGGGATGGTTATTATTAACGTGTTGATAAATTCAAAAAAGGACAACCCACGAAAGTTAACGAACTTGTACATGATACTGAAACTGATTAAAATTCTGGCAAGCCTTATAATTGCGGGCATATACCTGATAGCAGTGAAAGTACAATTGCGAGAATTTAGCATGGTGTTTATCACATACTATTTATTATACATGGGTTTAGAGACGTATTTCTTTTATCGAGTAGAACAAGTAATTAAAAAGAATAATACTGATGGGAAACTTTCTTAAAATATTTTATTTCGCAGTAATTTCATTCTTCTTAATGGGTTCGGTGGCCTATGCCAATGAACCTACCAGTGCCTCAGAAGCACATGAGGAAGTGAATGTGAAAGAATTGATACTTGAGCATTTGGCTGATTCGTACATGTGGCATGTCACTAAAGTGGGTGACCATGACATTGTCATTCCGCTACCAGTGATTGTTTATAGTCAGACCAGTGGATGGCATGTGTTTCTTTCTTCTGCCTTACACGGTGGTGAAGAACATGAAGGTCTTGTAATAGCCGAAGCAGGCGACAACAAAGGCAAGATTGTAGAATTGGTCAATGGACAAGAAGTAAAACCCTTTGATATTTCTATCACCAAAGTTTCATTCACTCTTATTATGAGTAGTATTCTACTGATTATTATTGTGATGTCTGTTGCAGGTTCATACAAGAAAGATCCACTTTCTGCTCGCAAAGGTTTTCATGGATTCATGGAAATGTTTATCATGAATATCAATGATGACGTAATCAAACCTTGTGTGGGAAAGGACTATAAGAAATTTGCCCCTTATTTGTTGACTGTTTTCTTTTTTATCTTTTTAAACAACCTGTTGGGCTTGATACCTTTCTTCCCAGGAGGTGCCAATGTTACTGGCAACATTGCAGTAACCTTCGTACTTGCAGTATGCACTTTCCTTATCGTTAATATATTTGGCACGAAAGAATATTGGCGTGAGATATTTTGGCCAGAAGTTCCGCTTTGGCTGAAAGTGCCAATTCCATTAATGCCAGCCATCGAGTTGGTCGGAGTATTCACAAAACCATTTGCATTGATGATTCGTCTGTTTGCCAACATATTGGCAGGTCACTCGATTGTATTGGGTCTAACGTGTTTGGTTTTTGTGACTGTAAAATTAGGCGTGGGTATGAACGCAAGCATGTCAATAGTGTCAGTATTGTTTAGCGTATTCATCAGTTTGGTAGAATTGCTAGTGGCCTATATACAAGCATACGTGTTCACTATGTTGTCTGCTGTGTTTATTGGCTTGGCACGCGTAGAACCACACCACGCTCACAAGCATAATTAAAAAATTAAATAATAATTTTCAAAATAATATTACTAACTTTTAAATAAGAAGAACTATGTTACTAACTATTTTATTAGAAGCAGCTGCAGGTGCAGCAGGATTAGCAAAATTAGGTGCAGGATTGGGAGCAGGATTAGCAGCAATTGGTGCAGGTTTAGGTATCGGCCGCATTGGTGGTTCAGCAATGGACGGCATCGCTCGCCAACCAGAAGCAGGATCAGACATTCGTATGGCAATGATTATTGCAGCTGCTCTTGTAGAAGGTGCTGCTCTATTTGCTATTGTAGTTTGTGGATTTATTCTATAATCCGATATTTTAGAAATTTGTACTTTTTCCCTTGAGTGTAGGTTTACTTGTAAACCTACACTTTGTGGTAAGACAATTATTAATTATTCATCATAAATTTAATTAATTATGTCGTTGTTAATACCTGATTCCGGTCTGTTATTTTGGATGATTCTATCATTTGGTATAGTATTTTTCATCCTAGCTAAATATGGTTTCCCAGTCATTGTCAAAATGGTTGAGGATCGTAAGTTATATATTGACGAGTCATTGCAAGTGGCTAAGCAAGCCCACATTGAGCTGGCAAAAGTGAAAGCTGATGGCGAGATCATTGTAGACAACGCTCGCCGTGAGCAGGTGAAAATTTTAGCTGAAGCAGCTCAAACTAGGGATTTAATAGTTAAAGATGCCAAAGACAAAGCACAAGTTGAGGCAATTAAACTAATTGAAGATGCAAGAAAGCAAATACTTATTGAAAAAGAAGATGCAATACGTGACATTAGAAGTCTTGTTGCAGAACTATCAGTAGATATTGCGCAAAAAGTGCTTCGCGAAAAATTGGATAAGAAAGGTGAGCAGATGGATATGATCAATCGCTTACTGGATGAAATCAACATTTCAAAATCATAGAGCACAATGAATAATGGACTTATAGCGACAAGATATGCGACAGCACTTTTGGAGTACTCCAATGGAAGTAGTGCTAGTGATTTGGTTTACACTGAAGCAAAAGCGATTACTCAAAGTTTCATGCAGTTTACTGCTCTTAGAACAGTACTAGATAATCCTGTGTTGGCAAAGGTGGAAAAACTCAAAGTGGTAGGAATGGCTGCAGGTGGAAAACTTTGTAAGCCATTGCAAAAATTCATTGAGTTATTACTTGACAAAAATCGCGAAGTTCATTTACAATCCATCATGCTGAGGTATATGGAGCTTTATAGAAAGCAACAAAACATCCATTCAGGCAAGCTTACAACTGCTGCTAATGTGGATAATACTACAGAAAAGCGATTGGTAAGCATGATTCAAAGTTACACCGGAGGCACTGTAGAGATTGAAAAAAATGTAGATCCAAACATTTTGGGTGGTTTTCAATTTGAAGTAGATTTTGTTCGTTGGGATGCAAGTTTGAAAGGTCAACTTCAACGCATCAAAAACGACTTTATTGAAAAAAACAAACGAGTCCTTTAAACGATAAAAAAAGAACAATTGCCAATGGATAATTAGTCAGTCCTATTTTCTGACTATCACATTCAGCGTGCTATACAAATTGTTAATTACTAATTACAAATTAATAATTAAGAAAAAATGTCAGACAATATTAAGGTGAGTGAAGTTTCCGAGATACTTAGGAGACAACTTGAAGGAATTGACACCAGCGTTCAATTTGACGAAGTAGGTACTGTACTACAGGTGAGCGATGGTGTGGTTCGTATATATGGACTAAGAAATGCTGAAGCCAATGAATTGTTGGTGTTCGAAAACGGTCTTAAAGCCATAGTGATGAACTTGGAAGAAGACAATGTGGGCGCTGTACTTCTTGGCTCTAGTAGTCAAATCAAGGAAGGTGATACCGTTAAGCGGACTAAACGTGTAGCGTCAATTCATGTGAGTGAATCTATGCTAGGACGTGTTATCAATCCACTTGGTGAAGCCATGGATGGAAAAGGTAAAGTAAGCGGAGACATGGTGGAAATGCCACTTGAACGTAAAGCGCCAGGTGTTATCTTCAGACAGCCAGTGAATCAACCACTTCAAACAGGATTAAAATCCATTGATGCAATGATTCCAATCGGTCGCGGACAACGTGAGTTGATTATTGGTGACCGTCAAACTGGAAAAACAAGTATAGCCATTGATGCAATTATCAATCAACGTGCCAATTATGAAGCTGGCGACCCAGTATATTGTATCTATGTAGCTATTGGACAAAAGGGTTCTACCGTGGCTACCATAGTCAACAAACTTCAGGAACATGGTGCGATGGATTACACTGTAATTGTTGCTGCCAATGCGTCTGACCCAGCAGCGATGCAGTATTTTGCTCCTTTTGCTGGTGCAGCTATCGGTGAATATTTTAGAGACACTGGTCGTCACGCTTTGGTGGTGTATGATGATTTGTCAAAACAAGCTGTGGCCTATCGTGAGGTTTCATTGATTCTTCGTCGTCCTTCTGGACGTGAAGCATATCCTGGTGATATCTTTTACTTGCACTCACGCCTACTGGAAAGAGCTGCACGTGTAATTTCACAACCTGAGGTGGCAGCCAAGATGAATGACCTTCCTCCTAGTTTGGTAGGAAAAGTAAAAGGTGGTGGGTCATTAACAGCCCTTCCTATTATTGAAACGCAAGCAGGTGACGTGTCAGCATACATTCCAACCAACGTTATTTCCATCACCGACGGTCAGATATTCTTGGATACCGACTTGTTCAACCAAGGTAATCGCCCAGCTGTAAACGTGGGTATCTCTGTATCTCGTGTAGGTGGTAATGCTCAGATCAAAGCAATGAAGAAAGTTGCTGGAACTTTGAAAATAGACCAAGCTCAATTCCGCGAACTCGAAGCATTTACCAAATTTGGAGGTGATATGGATGCGGTAACAGCCATGACCATTGACAAAGGACAAAAGAATACACGTCTTCTGGTTCAACCACTTCATCAGCCAATGGCAGTTGAGAAACAAATTGCGGTACTTTATTGCGGTACAAATGGACTACTCGCAGGTGTACCTCTAAATAAAGTACAAGACTTTGAGCGTGAGTTTCTAATGGTTTTGGAACTATCACACAAATCAGATGTATTGGAACCACTTAAGGCAGGTGATATCAACGATAATGTGATAGCTATTTTGAAACAAGTAGCAGCTGATGTGGCTAAACGTCTAGTAGTTTAAGATATACCTATCAGTTTGGATGAACAGTTAACAATCGTATGTTCAATGTTCAATTTTCGAGGGTTATTTGAAAATTAGACATTGAAAAATTGAAAAAAAAA
>CAIUKZ010000046.1 GCA_903899865.1 uncultured Bacteroidales bacterium
GTTGTATTCATACAGTTCAAGGATATGATTTAAACTATACTGGAGTTATTTTCGGAAAAGAAATAAATTTCAACCCTGCTACAAATAAAATCGAAATTGATTCAAGTAACTATTTTGATAAATATGGGCGTATCGGGACAAATGATGAAGAACTAAAGAACTATATTGTTAATATTTACAAGACAATAATGTATCGTGGAATAAAAGGAACTTTTATCTACGCTTACAACAAAGAATTGAGAGAGTATTTACAAAATCACATCGAGACTTTCAAAAAAGAAATACCATTCAGAATCCTACGGTTTGAAGAAGCAAAACCATACGTCAATTCAATTCCATTAGTTGATATCTCCGCAGCTGCAGGCAACTTTAGCGACTTGCAGCAACATTCAGAGTTGACATGGATAGAACCGCCATTTAATATTTCAGTTAAAAAGGGCTATTTTATTTGCAAGGTTATTGGAGAATCCATGAATAAAAAAATACCTAATGGTTCTTATTGTCTATTCAAACAAGACGAAGGAGGGACAAGAAACGGTAGAATTGTTTTAGTTGAATCTACAAATATTCATGACTCAGAATTTGGTTCTGGTTACACAGTTAAAGAATATCATAGCAAATGGAGTAATTCTAATGAAGAACGCAAACATGAATCAATAGTCTTAAAGCCTTTATCGACAGACCCTGATTATTCAGAAATTGAATTATCTGAAGACGAATTGAATAATTTTAGAGTAGTTGGAATTTTCGAAAAAGTTATAGAATAGACGCCATGCTACAGTCACACACATTTGCAAGCTACGCAAGCCAACCCACAAGCCAAAGCTTGCAAAAGAGTGTGCCTGCCCAACCGCACCGACACAGCATCACAGACGACAAACAAACCATGACAGAGAGAAGGGCAGCTTGTAACAGCACCTACCCAAAAGGCGGGGTTTCGTGTTCCAAAGACAGTTTTGTGGTTCATCAAACATTAGTTTTTCAAATCAAGTTTTGTGGTAAAAGTCCCGCCCTTCGGGTAGCTGCAAAACGTTATGCGGCATGCTAGGACGACCGTAATCACGACAATAATCTAATTGACAGTAAGACCTTTTTGATTATATTTGTAATGACAAAAGAATAAATGAAACAGAGAATTTACATAGACACATCGGTAGTTGGCGGTTACTTTGACGAAGAGTTTAAAGAGGCTACAACTATGCTGTTTGACAGGCTCGACAAAAACGAAATAATCTTTGTAGTTTCTGACCTACTTGACCTTGAATTATTAAACGCACCACAACATGTTCGACAACTTTTACATAATTATCCGACGGACAAATTTCATCGAATAGAATTGACAGAAGAAGCAATAAAATTGGCTGACACTTATATCAACGAAAAAGTAGTTGGTAAAACAAGTTTGGAAGACTGCCGACACATTGCCTTAGCGACCATCCACAAAGTGGACGTTTTAGCAAGTTGGAATTTTAAACATATCGTAAACCTTGACAGAATTAAGGGCTACAATTTTGTAAATATGCGACTTGGTTATTCAATAATAGAAATCAGAAGCCCAAAAGACCTTGTAAATTATGGAAACGACTAAAAAAGACCTGTCTGCCGAACAGGCAGGAAAACAGTTTGACGCAGTAAAAATGATGAGAGACATCAGAGATAAAATAAGCTCTGAAACTCAAAATATGACTTTTGACGAGTTGAAAGCATATATCAAACAAAAACTTGCAGACAGTAAAACTAAACTCGTTGGACAGTAGCAAAGACAAAAGAAAGCACGACCGCATAACAGCACATTGGCAATAGGCGGGGTTTCGTCTCCGCTTGACAGTTTTGTGGTCTCCGAAAGTTCA
>CAIUKZ010000047.1 GCA_903899865.1 uncultured Bacteroidales bacterium
ATGGCATTGGCTATTGCCAAATTACCCTCAGCATTTTCAAAATCTATTGGATTTACCTTGTGTGGCATTGCCGACGACCCTACCTCGCCAGCCTTAATCTTTTGTTTGAAATAATCCATGGACACATACGTCCATATATCACGACAAAAATCAACTAAAATGGTATTGATGCGCTTCATGGCATCAAACTGAGCTGCAAGATAATCATAATTGGAAATTTGGGTTGTCCATTGTTCACGCTCCAAACCAAGTTTTTCACCCACAAATTTATTCCCAAATTGCTTCCAATCTATACGTGGATATGCCACAGCATGTGCATTGAAATTACCTGTAGCACCGCCAAACTTCGCTGCATTGGGAGTTTTGCGCAATAAATCCAATTGCTGTGATAGACGGTTGGCAAATACCATCATTTCTTTTCCTAATCTAGTGGGTGAAGCCGGCTGACCATGCGTTTTGGCAAGCATGGACACATCACGCCATTCTTCTACTAAATGGTTCAGATTTTGAAGCAATGCGTCCATCTCCGGATAATAGATATTGTTCAAAGCATCCTTGATAGAATAAGGCACTGCGGTGTTGTTGATATCCTGCGATGTAAGACCAAAGTGGATAAATTCCTTAAAAGTATCTAAGCCTAGGCTATCAAACTTTTCTTTCAAAAAATACTCTACTGCCTTTACATCATGATTGGTCACGGCTTCAATTTCTTTGATACGCTGTGCATCCGTTTCAGAAAAGTCTTGGTAAATTTTCCTCAATTTTGGATATACTGATACCGGAACAGCCTCCAACTGCTTCAATGGAATTTCACACAATGCAATAAAGTATTCTACTTCAACTAACACACGATAACGAATCAAAGCATATTCAGAAAAGTAAGCCGAATAAGAGGCGGTTTTGCTTCTATATCTACCGTCAATAGGAGAAATAGCAGTTAATAATGACAGGTTCATACAAATAATAATTGGTTGTTAATTCTTGAAAACAAACACCTTGCAATATGGAGTTTGGGGGTTGCAAAGTTAATCAATTCTGTTGGATTAGAAAATTATATGGAAAGTAGATAATGGCTTTATCAATCAAACAAACTTTGAAGTACCGAAAGCGACTGCAATCCTTTGAATTCGGGGATATGTAATTGATAAAACTCCATCAAAGCTCCTAGTAGCTCCACCCGTCTTGTTCGGGAAAGCACAAGCCAATGGGCATCATGATACCCCCGCTCTAACAGGTCCGAAAATGCAGCACATACATCTTGCTGTATATAATGGCTAGGTGGGCACAAATTAGTAAAAATGCCATGCTGCAGATCAAAATACTTACAGCCTTCCTGATTGGCACTTGCTTCAAAGCCCAAATACCTGGACAACTTGGCCATAAACACCAAATGAAAATTGGGAATACCTTCTTCACACAAATCAAGCTGTAAAATGGAGTTTTCGAGAAACGAATAGAGCAGTGGTTGCGATTCCTCATTCCGCAAGGTTTTATATAGAAGTTCAGCAATAAACAAAGCGATTGCATTTTTTATTGGATGACTAGATAGATTGACCAGAGGATGAACCATGTGAACATCCCGTATCTGATGTATCGATTTACCCTGCTGGTGTATCACATCCATCTCAACCAAAGACAAGGGTTGAAAAAACGCATTCTTAAAGGGTGACCTTCTCTTTTTGGAGCCTCTCACAAAATACGCACACCTGCCATTCTCCAAACTATAGACAGCAAGAATGGAAGCAACATCACTGTATGGAGTGACATGAAGTACAATAGCGGAAGTCTTTGATACCATAAAATAGCGAAACAGTGCCACAAAAATAATCAATTTATCGCTCGCATCTACCACTATCAGACTAATGACTACACATTTCATGTAGCACAGGAACTGTATAACAGCAAATTAGAAAAAAAATATAAACTTTTATGAAAAAACTCTTTGCTGTTTAAAAAAACTGCCGTATATTTGCACCCGCAATTGAGAGAAACAAATCTCACTGCAAAACGCCAATAATTTGGCCCATTCGTCTATCGGTTAGGACGCCAGGTTTTCATCCTGGAAAGAGGGGTTCGACTCCCCTATGGGCTACTACAGTAAGTAAATTTAAAAGTTCAATAAGCAAGATGGCAAACCATAAATCGTCTATCAAAAGAATTCGTCAAACTGACAAGAAAAAATTGCACAACCGCTACTATGCTAAAACAGCACGTAATGCTGTTCGCAAACTTCGTTCTACAGCCGACAAAGCAGTAGCAACAGAAATGCTACCAAAAATAGCTGCAATGCTTGACAAATTGGCAAAACGCAATATCATTCACAAAAACAAAGCTAGCAACTTGAAATCAAGGCTAACTATCTTTGTAAACAAGTTAGCATAATACGCTTCTATTATAAAACAGAAGCCCTTTTCCAAATGGAGAAGGGCTTTTTTGTCATGCAGTGACACTACCGAGAGTGACACACTCAATTTATCACAGCTGAGAGGAATCAATGGGCGCTGGATCCATAATAATTTGCTCAAGCGTTTTCTTAAACAAAATTCGCTGAAAATCCAAACTAAACTCTTTCCAATACTTATTGGCTTTACAATCACATGAACGTGGGCACAAATCTACATTTTGAATACACTCCACCAATGGTATTGATTCAAATGCTGTATAGATATCCCACATGGATATTTCCTTTGCTGGTCTTGCCAACTTATATCCACCACCTCTACCCTTAGAGTTGGTAATCAATCCCTTTACTTTCAATGCTGATATAATGCTATCCAAGTACTTCAACGAAATGTCTTGAGTCGCAGCTATATCTTTTTGTAAAATTCCATTGGTTTCCTTGGAGGTGGCTATGGAAATCATCGTACGCAACCCATAACGGATTTTAGTGTTTATTTTCATTCTTCAACTATCTTTGTTTTTTCGTTTGAATCAGTCTCTCTAATTCGTAGTTAGTCTATCAATAAACGAAAGAATAATACAACTTGTTCATCTGACTGGCAACAACTCATACAATTTTAAATATTTCTACACACGAACTATTCAAATTAAGAATTTACAAATCCTGCATTTACTATAACATCAATAGGATATAAAAGTAAATATGTTATTTAGAAATTACAAATTTAACCCGTCTGAAAATCAAACGTGGTTGTTACATACGTTTTTTGTTTGATGAATAATTTGTTCCAAGGACTTGTTTGTGAGCATACTTCTATATTGATCACCAAATTCTTGCCAGAAGTTATTGGCAGTGCACTCGTGTCCTTGCCTATCACAAAAACTCAAATTATTGATACAATCTACCACCACTATTTGCTCGAAGGCTGTGTAAATATCCAGCATCGATATTTCATCTGCTTTTCTCGACAATTTATAACCACTCCCCCTACCCTTCGAATTGACTATGAGTCCCTTCACTTTAAGTGCCGCAACTATAGCATCCAAGTACTTCACTGAAATGTTTTGACTTTCGGCAATATCTTTTTGCAGCACTCCATTTGGTTCTGTAGCTTTGGCAATTTCAATCATTGTACGAAGTCCGTACCTAATTTTTGTATTAATAACCATGGTTGTAAATATTGAGATTTCGATAACAAAGGTAGCTATATCTGCATCAAACTAGGTTTTCGACTACCTAAAATTTTACATCATTTAAATATTTAGAGTAAGATGCTGGCAAAATGGGTTGAGTTCAATGTGCTTCAAGCCAATTATTTCCCATGCCACAATCTGCTATCAAAGGCACTTTTAACTGAATAGCATTCTCCATCTCCTCCACTACCACATGGTGCACTGACTCAATTTCTGAGTTTGGAACTGTGAAGTTCAACTCATCATGCACTTGCATGGTCATTTTTGCAGTTAACCCTTCCGCAGCAAGTCTGTTTTGGATATTCACCATTGCTATCTTGATGATGTCAGCAGCTGTCCCTTGAATCGGAGCATTAATGGCATTGCGTTCTGCAAATCCACGCACGATACTGTTTTGAGAATTGATATCTGGCAAAAAGCGCTTTCGACCAAATAGTGTTTCTACGTAACCAAGTTCTTTTGCCTTGTGGATGCTTGCATCCATGTATGATTTTACTTGTGGATAGGTAGAGAAATAACCTTCTATCAGCTCTTTGGCTTCAGTGCGAGATATCCCTAGTCGCTCTGACAATCCAAATGCAGAGATTCCGTAGATGATACCGAAATTGGCTGTTTTGGCTTTCCTTCTCATATCAGAAGTCACTTCATTGAGTGGCAACTTATAAATCTTAGCAGCGGTAGCAGTGTGAATATCATGCCCAGAGTTAAATGCATCCAACATATTGGCATCTCCGCTCAAATGTGCCATAATGCGGAGTTCTATCTGAGAATAGTCGGCACTTAGAAAAATAGCATCGGCATCTGGTATAAACGCTTTGCGTATTTCCTTACCCTGAGCATCGCGAATGGGGATGTTTTGCAAGTTGGGATTGGTAGAACTGAGTCGGCCAGTAGCAGCTACCGTCTGGTTATACGAGGTGTGAACCTTGCCAGTCTTCGCATTGACCATCAATGGCAAAGCGTCAATATACGTACTTAACAGTTTCTTCAGACCTCTATAATCTAATATTTTTGAGACAATAGGATGTTTGGATTGCAGTTTTTCTAACACTTCTTCTGCTGTAGAGTATTGCCCTGTCTTTGTTTTTTTTGCCTTTGGGTCTAGTGCCAATTTATCAAACAGAATCTCACCAACTTGTGCTGGCGAACTGACATTAAAATGAATGCCAGCCATGTCTTGTATCTCAGCTTCCAACTTTTGCATCTCTGCAGTAAGTATCACTGAACTATGGCTCAACGCTTCTGTATCAATTCTGACTCCCGTCTTCTCCATGGACAGAAGTACTTTCATCAACGGCATTTCTATTTCGTAAAACAATTTTTGCAGTCCGTTGGCAATGATTTCCTTCTCCAAAATTTGTTTTAGTCGGAATGTCACATCAGCATCCTCAGCTGCATAGTCGCATAGCAGTTGTACATCCACTGTACGAATGCTGGCTTGATTTTTTCCTTTTCCACCGACCAAGTCCTCATAATGGATGGTGCGATAATTGAGGTAAATTTCGGCTAAGTAATCCATGCCGTGTCTTAACTCTGGCTGAATCAGATAATGTGCTATCATCGTATCAAAGCATGGTCCCTTCACCTCTATACCATATTGAGAAAGCATGAGTATGTCAAACTTGAGATTCTGTCCAACTTTTTCTATTTGGTCATTTTGAAAAAAAGCTTTGAATTCATTTAATACCTCAATCAATTCCGACTTATCTTCAGGCATTGGAACATAAAACGCGTCCCCCTCTTTAAAACAAAAAGAAAGCCCAACGATATCATCAGCAAACATATCCAAACCGGTGGTTTCTGAATCAAATGCTACGGATTTCTGCGAGAAAAGTTGTGAAATAAGATTGGCTCTCTTCACTTTACTATCAATCAACTGATAGTTATGAGGATTAGAAAGAATCGATCTCAACCCTCCATCTTCTGGTGGAGTAGAAACTGCAACTTCTACCGCTTTGGGCTGTGCTGGAGTGGCAGGTGCAACTGGCTTTTCGTCGTCACCAAAAAGCGACATTTGACCTGCTGGTTGGGACTTCGAGGATTTAGTTTTGGGTAAAGGTTGATCGGGAGGAAAAGAGCTAAAACCATTTCCCACTTTGGCAGAATGAGTTCTAAACTCCAATTCATCAAACAGACTTTTCAATTCACTTTCATTGGGAGGAACACATTTCATAGCGTCTTCATCAAACGCAATGGGCACATCGGTGCGAATGGTGGCTAAGAATCTTGAAAAAATTATCTGCTCCTTATTTGCCTCGATTTTGGTTTTCAATGC
>CAIUKZ010000048.1 GCA_903899865.1 uncultured Bacteroidales bacterium
ATTGGCCATTTCTTCTGGCGTAAAATCTCTTGTGCCTTTGGGTATAGATGGCTTTTGCATATTATTCCTGTTTTCGTTGAAAGTATCTTAATTGATTTCGACTGATTATTGTCTCAAAGACCAGCCTATTTATTTACACAATTGCTGAATAATCATATCAGTGGCGCCCACCTTTGACTGAACATATCTACCTGCTATTGCACCGGCAGAACCATCAGTCAGAAGCACATCAAAGGCATGTTTTAATTCATCAAATCCATTGACTGTGATTGCAGCCCCTAACTCTACTAAATCCCTGGCCTCTTTGAATTTTTGAAAATTGGGACCAAACACCACGGGGACATCATAGACGGCTGCCTCCAATGTATTATGAATTCCTGCTCCAAATCCTCCACCCACATAAGTCACATTTGCATATCGATAAACAGTAGACAAAATCCCTATCACATCAATCACCATGCATCTTACACCTACAGGGATACCATTCTGCACTTCTGAATATCGAATGTGTGGTGATTTGAGCATTGACTCTATCTTTAAAATATGAGCCTCATGTATTTCATGTGGAGCTAATAGCAACTTCACATCTGGGTGTTGATCAAGATATTGGATCAGTAATTCTTCGTCTTGCATCCAAGTACTGCCTGCTACAATCAATTTGCTGTTTTCACAAAACTCTTCGATCAACGGCAAAGTCTTTTCTTGCTGACAAAGGTCATGGACTCTATCAAAACGAGTGTCACCACTTACTGTCACATGGTTGATTCCCTTAGTTTGAAGCAACTCCTTTGAGTCATCATCTTGAACAAACAAGTGAGTAAATTGCTTCAACAAATTTAAATACCACCCACCATACCATTTAAAAAAAACTTGATTTTGGCGGAATATGGAAGAAATACTATACACCTCCACTCCTTTTCGATTCAAAGCATATAGAAAATTTGGCCAAAATTCATACTTGATAAATATCGCTTTTTTGATATTCACGCCATTGACCAACGAAACAGCATTACTGGGCGTATCTGTAGGCAAATAAATGACTACATCTGCAAATGGATACTGTTTTCTCACTTCATATCCGGATGGCGAATAAAATGTGAGCAAAATTTTCGTGGTGGGGCTTGAGCGTTTTAGTTGCTCAATTACAGGCCTTCCTTGCTCAAACTCACCGAGAGATGCCGCATGAAACCAAACATATTCTGCCCCCGCATCTACCTTTGACTCCAACTGTTTCAAAGCCGCATTTTGCCCATCACGTAGTTTTTTGGCTTTTGGATTAAACCACGAAGCTAGCAGAACAAAAAAACTAAATACCCGAATGCCAATATTATATACCAAATGCATCATTAAAACAGCTGATTAAAGCAAATAAATAATTAAGACATCAACGAGCAAGCATATCAACGTCAAAACAGTCCATCCAATATTTATAGCATGTTAGCACGTAAAACCAAAAAGCTATCAATCAAATTCAACTAGAGAATCTAAACTGGTTGTAATCACATTCTTATTAGTTCCCAAGTTTTTTCAACACCCCAAATAATTAATTCGGGCAAAGCAGAATATCATCTCAGATCACACAAAAAAAAAGAAAAGGCATTTCAAAATTAATTTTGAAACGCCTTTACATCTTTGAGAGCGAATATTATTTTCTAATACCCAATTCTTTGATAATGGCACGATAGCGCATGATATCATTATCTTTCAAATAATTCAAAAGACGACGACGTTTACCTACCATGATTACAAGAGCGCGTTCGGTGCTATAATCTTTCTTATTTGACTTTAAGTGTCCAGTCAAATGGTTAATACGGAATGAAAACAATGCAATTTGAGCCTCTGCTGAGCCCGTATCAGTCTTTGATTTACCGTATTGACCAAAGATTTCTTGCTTTTTCTCTGCTGTTAAATACATAATAATTAACTTGTAATAAGCGTTTTAAAATACAAACTCAGCCTTACACACTTCGTAAAACTGCCCGTTTGATTTTGAGTGTGCAAAGATAGGACTTTAATTTCAATTATTCAAACCAACTTCATATCTTTTTTCTAAAAAACACATCGCGCAATGAACCTTCCCCCCAAGCTATCGGACGATAATCCACGTACATTCTACCAAAAAAAGTAACAAAAAAACCTATCAAAGCTCCTATCAACACATCAAGGGCAAAATGTTGAGATAAATACACCCTAGAGTAAGCAACCAATACAGCCAAAACAAAATACAAAAAGTGAAGGTATTTGTTTTTGGTAAAATAGGTCAATGCCAAAAAAAACGAAAAAGCGGTGATAGTATGTCCAGATGGCAGACTATTGTGCATAAACAGCTCTACCCCTTCCACTTGGTGTAATTTGAACGATGGGAAATGCTGACTAAAATACAACAAAGGTCTAGGGCGCTGCCAATAGTTTTTTGCTACGAATGAGAATACTGCAGTCACCAACTGAGTGGACAGTATAAATAACGTCATCCGATACTTGTAGAACAATAAACCAGCTGCAACAATGTAGGGAACAGACCCACCTACCTCTGTATAATATTTAAAAAAAACATCGAGAAATGGCGTATGAACAGAGGTAAGCATCAAATGCAATTCTGACTTCGAGTAACTATTTAAAACCACCAACATCACCACCACGTACAGCAGAAATGGGATGTAAAAAGCAAGGTATTTTCTCATTTAATTATTATTAGCTCTAGCCCCAAGAGGGAAATAGAGTGTACTTTTTTTAGAATAAACAGAGTGTGTGAATCCGAACTACATGGCAATGGCAACCAAGAATAAATGCTTTGGCATCAAAAATGCACATCAAAATCGCAGCCCTATCATCACCACATAAAAAAACAATTATTATAAGCTCTACGTATTTAGAACAACAACCCCCACAGACTGCAAGCTTTTATCAACTCACTTTTAAAAAGCCATCGGACAATCCATCCTCCACTATTTCCGAGCCCTCAACATTTCTCGCTTACCCGGCGGACCTTCCAGTCTCTCTACATCAAAACCAGCAGACTGCATCGCCCTTCGAACAATCCCTTTAGAACAATAGGTACTCATCACAGCTCCATTATGACAATGGTCATACAACTGCCTAAAATGCTCTTCACTCCACATTTCGGGTTGTTTTTCGGGCGAAAAAGCATCGAAATAAATCACATCATACCTCACCCAATCAACAAAACTGGTAAAGTCAGCCAAATATTTGGTAATCGAAAAATTTGGCGTAAGTTCTACCTTCGTATTCCAATCACAGCTGTGAAGAAGTTCAAATTCTTTCTCAAGCAATGGCGCTATCAAACTTGGGTAGTTTAACGTCCTACTTTGCTCAACTGATATGGGATACAACTCCAATGCTTCATACAAAATCAATTTATCTTGCTTCGCACCCTCTACCAATGTAAGGAAAGCATTGAGTCCTGTACCAAATCCCACTTCTAGGACGCTGACATGCTTCTTGGTGCAGCTTCTTAAAGCACGTTCGATAAAAATAAATTCTGATTCCTGTATGGCTCCGTGATGTGAATGGTAAGTTTCATCCAAAGCAGGCACATAAAGGGTGTGTGAACCATCAGACGTAATGCGAAGTTCTGAATGCATAAGTAATATGGGTACAAAAGTACTTAAAAAACACACAAAACAGTCGCTACACTTTCCCAAGGAGCGACTGTCAAGTGTAAACAGGAACAATATGCCTAATAGTTAGTCTTTTCTTCTTCAAAGTAAGCCTGAGGATGCGCACAAGTAGGACATGCCTTCGGAGCATCTTTGCCAACATGCACATGACCACACTCACGACACTGCCACGAAGTCTCTTCCTCACGTGAAAACACTTGATTCTTTTCTACTCTTTCCAACAGTTTACGGTAACGTTTTTCGTGCTGAGCTTCCACAGCTGCAATTTTTCGAAACGTCGCAGCAATATTTGGAAACCCTTCTGCTTCGGCCACATCGGCAAAATGAGGGTAAGCATCTGTCCACTCTTCATTCTCACCTTCTGCAGATGCCAACAGATTTTCGGCTGTTGATCCCACTTTACCAGCTGGATAAGTAGCAGTAATTTCTACAGCTCCTCCTTCTAAGTAACTAAAAAACTTCTTTGCATGCACTCTTTCTTGCTCTGCTGTCTCCAAAAAAATAGCTGCTATCTGCTCAAATCCTTCTTCCTTGGCTTGTTTTGAAAACAAGGTGTAACGGTTGCGAGCTTGACTTTCACCCGCAAATGAGATCAGCAAATTTTTCTCTGTCTGTGTACCTTTTAAACTTTTCATTCGATTACGTTTTTATATTTGATGTGATTGATTGCCTCGCAAAGTTAAAAAAAGATGTTGAATAAAAATAGTTATCTTTGTATCAAAAATTATAAATTATGATCAGCTATTTACAAGTAGAAAACCTTACCAAATCTTTTGGAGACAATCTACTTTTTGAGAATATTTCATTTGGCATTTCTGACAACCAGCGAGTAGCACTCATCGCCAAAAATGGAGCTGGGAAAACCACTCTTTTAAACATTATAGCCGATATCGAGGACTATGACAGTGGAAATATCTCGTTCAAAAGAGATTTGAAAATCGGCTACTTGGAACAAGCACCTGATTACCCGAAGTCGTTGACAGTACTTGATGCATGCCTGCGATCAGACAATGAGGCGGTGAGAACGATTGCTGACTACGAACATTGCATGCTATCTGATGACCAAAACGGACTTGATGAAATACTTAGCAGAATGGATCTTCATAAAGCATGGGACTATGAAACACGCATCAAACAGATACTTGGAAAATTGAAAATAACCAATTTCGAACAGGAAATTGGGCAACTTTCTGGTGGTCAACTCAAGCGAGTAGCACTAGCCAATGTATTAATCTGCGAGCCTGACTTTATAATTTTGGACGAACCTACCAACCACCTTGACCTTGAAATGGTGGAGTGGCTCGAAGAGTTTCTTAGGCGCTCATCCATGGCGCTACTAATGGTAACCCATGACCGGTACTTCCTTGATAGAGTTTGCACGCATATTCTGGAAATTGATCACCAATCGATTTATCAATACAATGGAAATTACAGCTATTACCTCGAAAAACGCCAAGAACGTATTGAATCCTTCAACTCAGAGTCGGAGCGTACTGCCAATATCTACAAATCGGAACTGGAATGGATGCGACGACAACCGAAAGCTCGTTCTCACAAATCTAAATCGCGAGTAGAACGTTTCTCAGCCATAGAAGAGCGTGCGAAACTCAGGCGAAACAATGACAAAGTCCAACTTGACGTGAAGGCTAGTTATTTGGGATCGAAAATATTCGAAGCCAATTATATCACCAAATCCTATGGCGACCTCAAAATCTTGGACAACTATTACTACAACTTTGCACGATTCGAAAAAATGGGCATTGTAGGAAAAAATGGGACTGGGAAATCTACTTTTCTTAAAATGTTACTTGGCGAGGTAAAACCCGACAGTGGTAGTTTTGATATTGGAGAAACCGTAGTTTTTGGATACTACAGTCAGGATGGATTGGCTTTTGACGAGCAAATGAAAGTATTGGACGTAGTCCAAAACATCGCCGAAGAAGTCAATCTTGGCAATGGCAAAAAAATGTCAGCATCACAATTCCTACAGCATTTTCTCTTCACCCCCGAAACACAGCACAACTATGTGTACAAGCTGAGTGGTGGCGAGAAACGTCGTCTACACCTTTGCACCGTGCTGATGCGCAATCCTAATTTCTTGGTATTGGACGAACCTACAAACGACCTCGACATTGTCACACTAAGCATCCTAGAAGATTACCTCCAATCATTCAAAGGCTGTGTCATTGTAGTTAGTCACGATAGATATTTCATGGATAAGGTAGTTGACCACCTACTCGTATTCAAAGGAAATGCAGAGCTTAAAGATTTTCCAGGCAACTATACAGACTACCGTGAATGGTGCGAAATAGAAGAAGAACAAGAAAGGGAAGAGAAAAAAACGTCCTCTCGAACTCTGCCCAAGATGGAGGAAGTAGCCAACAATGTTGCAAAAAACAACAATGCTTCTGAAACCAATAGCAAGAAAAAAATGTCCTTTAAGGACAAACAGGAGTTCGAGCTACTCGAGAAAGAAATACCATCATTAGAGTCCGAAAAAGCAACCATAGAAAATCAACTATCATCGGGAACACTTACTGCTGATGAAATCATTAAAGTCTCCCAACACTTTGCTCACCTCTCTGACATGATTGATGAAAAAACCATGCGATGGCTAGAATTAAGCGAATTATGCGGATAAGCAATTTCATATTTCCGATTGACATACGCCCATATCACGGGCATGCCTGAGCCAAATGCTACAAGCCCCATTCGGTCATGTAGCTTGCATATACCATAAATGAGGTAGATAAAAATGCCTTATTTGGGCTATTGCTGAGGGGATTTGAATGCCTTATCTTTGCATCATACAAATCAGAAATAATTTTAAACCAAAATAAAAAAACTTTACAATTATGGCCAAAATCGCAAAAAAACTAACCGAGTTAATAGGAAACACACCTCTCCTAGAGCTATCAAACTACAATGCAAAAAAAGGCTTACAAGCTACTATTATTGCAAAATTAGAATCATTCAATCCAGTAGGTTGTGTCAAAGAAAGAATTGCACTGGCTATGATTGAAGACGCTGAGGCTAAAGGCATTCTACATGAAGGTGTAGAAATCATCGAACCCACAAGTGGAAACACTGGTATTGGATTGGCTTTCGTTTCTGCCATTAAAGGATACAAACTAACACTTACCATGCCTGAAACCATGAGCGTGGAGCGCCGAAACCTTTTGAAAGCTCTAGGTGCTAATATCGTTCTTACGCCCGGAGCAACAGGCATGAAAGGTGCAATAGCCAAAGCTATTGAATTGCATGAAGAAACACCCAACTCATTCATTCCGCAGCAATTTGAAAACCAAGCCAATGTGGAAGTTCACAAGCGCACCACTGCCGAAGAAATATGGAATGACACTGACGGGAAAGTAGACATCTTTGTTGCTGGTGTTGGTACAGGTGGAACCATCAGCGGAGTTGGTGCGGTGCTCAAAGCGCGCAACCCGAATGTGAAAATAGTAGCAGTGGAACCAGCAGACTCGCCAGTATTGAGTGGTGGAGCACCTGGCCCTCACAAAATTCAAGGCATTGGAGCTGGTTTTGTTCCAAAAATATACAACGGCACTGTAGTAGATGAAATATTCCCTGTGAGCAACGATAATGCCATCCTTACTTCACGTCAACTGGCACAACAAGAAGGATTGTTAGTTGGTATATCTTCTGGAGCCGCAGCTTACGCAGCTACACAGCTAGCACTTCGACCAGAGAATAAAGGTAAAACCATTGTTACACTACTCCCTGATACTGGAGAGCGCTATCTCTCTACTTTGCTTTATGCATTCGAAGAGTATCCGTTGTAAGATATTGTTTTTTTGATTTGAGAATAGGCGCATTGGGACATTTCCCATTGCGCCTTTTCCTTGATATTGATCCTATTAAGTAGTAGGACAAATATATTGTCGTATTTTGATTGTTCCTGATAGTATGTATTTATTTCAATTGCCGTTTGGCTAAAGCCAATATCTTATTCTACCTATCTATACAGCCCATAAATGGGCAGGCAATTGACACAAAAAATTCGACATTAGTTAGTTTTACCTACTTATCTCTATCTTTGCATTAACATCCTGTAATTTCACCACTACCTATACACACATTAGCATCAGCATCATACACCACACCAAATTGACCAGGTGCTATTCCTTGTAGCATCTGAGAGGATTTCATCATAAATCCATCTGGCGTTTTCACAATTTTACCCTTCGTAAACTCAGGAGTATGCCGAATCTTGAAAGTAACATCTATTTCATTACTTGCTTCACTCCAAGGGTTGTCTGTGATAAAGTGAAAATCTCTCATCAGAAACTCATCACCAAATTGGGCTTCTGCCTCAAATCCTTTTGAAGCATACACTATATTTGCATCTATATCCTTTTTTACCACATACCAAGGACCCCCCGAGATACCCAATCCTTTTCTTTGACCTACCGTATGAAACCAATACCCTTTGTGATGACCAATAATTTTACCCGTTTCCAATTCTACCACTGGTCCAGGATATTCTCCTAGGTATCGCTTCACAAACTCGTTATAATTAACCTTACCTAAAAAACAAATACCTTGACTATCTTGACGTTTAGCACTTGGTAAACCAGCTTGTGTGGCTATCGCTCGCACCTCACTTTTCATTAATCTTCCCAAAGGAAACAACAACTTAGAAACCTGAAAACGATCTATCTGAGCCAAGAAATCGGTTTGGTCTTTCACAGGATCAATGGCAGTAGCTAGGTACACTTTGCCATCCCTTTTCAACGTACAGGCATAATGTCCTGTCGCAATTTTATCAAATTGGTGACCATACCGACTTTCAAACACTCCAAATTTTATTAATTTGTTGCACATTACATCAGGGTTGGGTGTGAGGCCTTGCTTCACTTTTTCAATGGTATATGCCACTACATTGTCCCAATAATCATGGTGCAAATCTACCACTTCAAACCGACATCCATATTTACGGGCAATCAAAGTAGCCATTTCAATATCTTCCTCTGCCGTACAATGTAGCAATTCATCATCATCCTGTCCTATCTTGATATAAAACAAGGTCGGGTCGTGCCCTGCCTCTTTTAAGAGATGAACCACCACCGAACTGTCTACACCGCCTGATAATAATGCTGCAATATTTGTCACTTGAATTACTTCTTTTAATTACTTCAAAAACTCGAAAACTACAATAAAAACGGCTCTATAACGAACAAAATGTAGAAAAAATTTATCTACAAAAGGCACAAAATGAAAAGTGAAAAGTGAAAAATCAAGAGACGTCGCATTCGGCGTCTGATATTATTTTTTTGAACACGAAGACACTAAGTCACAAAGTCGCCAAGAAAAACTATAGACTTTTCTCTTGTCTTCCCGTTTACTTGTTTACTTGTTTACTTGTTTACTTGTTTACTTGTTTACTTGTCAACTCGTTAACTCAAATATAATAATCAGACATATCCACAAAACCTGCACGAATAGCATACTTTGTTGCTTCATGAACATTGTTGACATCTATTTTTCTGAAAATATTTTTTCTATGAGTCATCACAGTGTGTACACTTACATGCCTATTTGAGGCTATTTCCTTTGTAGTCCTGCCAATGGCCATTTCCTTCAATATCTCAACCTCAGTGGTCGTCAAAACA
Source organism: uncultured Bacteroidales bacterium (assembly GCA_903899865.1). Taxonomy (GTDB): domain Bacteria; phylum Bacteroidota; class Bacteroidia; order Bacteroidales; family Paludibacteraceae; genus Paludibacter. The sequence continues at coordinate 9,272 of CAIUKZ010000048.1, forward strand.
TCTTGAACCGAGATTTTAGACTGAACTCGTGACATATCTATCAACAAGTTGCTTACACTATTTCCGATATACCGGTTGCCTTTAAATGCCTCTTTGAGTACAGTTACAATTTCATCAATGGATGAATCCTTCATGATAACACTTATCTTGTTGGAATTGAAAAGAAGGTTTCTCACAAACTCATCATTCAAATCGTCAGAAAACACAACCCAATTGGATCGTTCAAAGCGAGTTTGAAGAATAATCAAATCATTGATGCTCTCGAAATCAAAAAGCGTGTAATCCAACACCACCACACTATCGGGTGCTTCAATAAGTAAGGGGAGCAAATCGCGTTTACGAACCACCTCATTAAAGTCGGAAATGGACAAATACTTATTCAAAAGATGAATAAGCCCTACCTTTGAAATATCTTGATTATCAGCAAGTATAACATTTCTCATAAAAAAAATTCTATTGATACAAAAAAGACGACATGAAGTCGTCTTTTTTGATATTTACATTATTTAAAAAGTAAAAGGTTGACTAGTACTCCCACAAATCTTGTTCTACATTCATAATCTCACGCTCAATTCTTGCTTGCTCGTTGTGAACGTGCTTCGCAAATTTTTCAGGATCTTGAATGAATTTTTCGTCATCTAGTAACATTCTACTAAACAAGTTACCTTCACCTAGCAAGTAACTATAATAAAGCTTTTGTTGGAAAAACTGATCAAATGACATACGTTGAGTTTCATTTCCATTAGGCAACATATATTGTTTTGCCAAATAAGGACGAAGTTCATCAAATGCAAACCAACAAAGAATAGAACCTTGGAAATAGCGTATAGATTCTTTTGCATCAGTATTATCAGGATGGAGAGCATACAAAGGTGCAATACCGATAATTTTTGTACTCATTCTTGATGCATGATTATCAAAATATATTACCTCTTGAATTAAAAACTTCAATTGATTTTTAACATAGTTTGAATACTGATCGATAGAAAGAGAGTACGTCTTTTTGGCAGGATCGTATTGGATCAAGTTATTATAATTGTCTTCGTTATAAGCAAAAGCTTTAGACAATTCTTCACCTACAAGTTTCATACTATCCGTATAAGCAGGTTTAAGCTCACGAGCATTTCTCTTATACACGGGGCAACCATCTTTAATCGACTCCAACATTAAACGGAACAAACTGCAATATTCGTCGCCTCTACGAATAGGGAAGTATAGTTGATAATTTTGTTTGTCTCTCATATCCACAATGCGGTAAACAATACGAGACCAGACTACATTGTCAGAACGATGATAAACTTCAATCAATGAATCGCCTACTGAATCTTTAGTAATTTCGACATGAATAGTACCCTTCTTGTCGAAAAAAGACACTGGATTTTCCTGTGCGGTGGCAATGGCTGTAACCATTAACAATGCAACTACTAATGACGCTATTGAATAATTTTTCATAATGTAAATGCTTATTATGTTCTTAATTATGTTGTAGAAAAATTAAATTGTTATTTGTATCATACCCAAACTACGAATCTTACCATCTGGCCCTACAGCTTTCACATTCTTGATAGTGATGGCATCTCCCCCTTCTAACTTATCTATATCAGACATCTGTTTGTTATTAAATTTACATCCTTGTTGAGGCGTATTTCCAAAAGGCGAAACCATATTAAAAGACACCACCTGGAAGTTCGCCTTAATAAGTACATCATCACCATAACTAGCTATAATCTGCACACCAGCTCCCTTCAATGCACGTTTAGAAAGCGTACCATCTTGAATATTTCTTGGCACCCCACCACCATCAACATATTGTAGAAAAGACTTTGGATCCGGAAGATATTTCACACGATACTTCTCACTTCCCATTTGCATATCCTTGCCATCTACCTTTGCAAATACATTAATCGTCATTTCACCATCCTGAGTAGGCTTAATAATGTACTTTCCATTTACTTTTGTGGCAGTACCTCCTACTGGTTTGATAGACACTAGGTCATCAGCAAAACCAGGTACTGAAATTCTAAATTTATTATCTACCCCACGATACACCACATTCAAATCCTCGTTAGATAGAGTTGCAGATGGTTCTCCCACGATGTACTCACTTTCAAAAGGTCTGGTAATCACATTCCCATCATTTCCTGTAAGCTTTATCATTCCAGAAAATTTTGAAATTCCAATTTTGGAACACATAACCTCATAAATACCGTCTTTAACAGTTGATCCTCCAACTATAATTTCAGGTCGGGCAGTAGAATCGACAGCGGATAGAACAATTTTTGCTGTATACTTAGCACCCTTCATTACATACTGTGACTTAGGGATTACTAACGCCTCTAATTTATTTACCCTCAAGTCGGCTGCATCAGTTTGCGACTTAAGGAATGACAACACCTCGGACTCTGCAACGCGAATATCGTTTTGATATTTTGTCAATACTGCAAGAACCGCACCAATAGGCATGTGCTCGAAAGTTGCTTCTGGCCACTCTACATGGTTCACAGGTTCTGTAGAGAACATGTTTTTGTAGGTTGCCACTTTCACAGGATCGCTTTTCACCAAATCTTGAAGAAAATGAGAATACTCATTCATTGCTTCCTCAAACTTTTCTCCATTACCCATCAATATGGCATATTCACCAGGTACGTCATAATTTCCTGCATCTTCCAAAGCTCTTGTGTATGTTGATGTATCTGACTTAACATACTTATCTTTGATTTGTAATTTCACCATATTTTCCTTAAACGTCTCAATATAATTGAAAAATTTATCGGATTCTTCTTTCACCTTATGAGCTTTGTCCAACCATTCTTTTACTTTGGTTGGATTCTTTTGATAAAGTGCATCAAAATCTTTATACAAACCCTCATTACGTCTAGCAGAAGTGAGTAATGAAAAGTGCATACTATCATCAACCATCGCATAACCCTTCAATACACTTGCCGATACATTTATTGCTAACATGGCTGTTAACACTAAATACATCATACCAATCATTTTTTGCCTTGGCGTTTCTGCGCAATTTGCTGCTCCACTCATCTATTTAATACTGATATTCAAAAATTGATATTAAGGTTACTTATAAGAATCTAGCTCAATGCATTCAACATATTACCGTAAACCGAATTCAAATCGGCTACACTTTTAGATAATTGAACGGCATTTAATCTGAACTTTTCGGCTTCATCAGCAGCCAGTCCAGCAGCTGACTTCATTTTTTGTACATCGCCAACTATCAATCCAAACTCAGCATTAATTAACTGTAGTTTATCATTATGTATGGCTAATGATTCACTTTGAGCTTGTATATTCTTTAGTTGCAATTCATAAATCGAATTGATTGAAGCCAAGTTCTTATTCACCTCTGTCACTTTCTCAGAGTACTCTTTAGTACCCTTTTGAACTTTTTCCAAATCTACAGAGAATCCACTAACATTCACGGCACTTAACTCGCTACTAAGCTTATCAATGCTTGACGCATACTGCTTTGTACTGCTTTCTATGGCACTCATTCCTAGAGCAACAGATTTTGCATTGATGGTTGATAAATCGGTGTTGATTTCTTCAATTTTCTGAGCGTAAATCTTGGTGTTATTCTCCACCACTGTAATATTTTCAGCGACTCCCTTATAAGAAGTTTCTAATATACCAGAACTAGCAGTTAAAGCCTCTTGGCTTTTTACATAAGAATCAGTTACAGCCACTGCAGCATCAATCTGTTTGGTAAATTTTTCTGCCGAACCTGCCATATTAGCTAGATTGGTAAACTGCTGAGCTGTTTTGGTAAGATTCTGAATTCCTTCTGAAAGCATTTTAGCATCCTCTTCGCTTACCAATGGTGCACTGGACAATCCTGTAGAAACTGCTGCTACGGGTGCTGCAACAGGAGCAGGAGCAACAGGTGCAGGAGCGGGTGCTGCAACAGCAACAGGCTGTGCCGCTGGGGCAACTTGTGCTACAGGTACAGGCGCAGGTGCAGCATGAGCTTCGTGAGGTATAGCGGGTGGCATGGATGCAGGTGTACTATGACCATGTGCACCTTTACCATCAAAATCAAAAACATTTTCCCAATGGTATTCTTTATGTGGCTTATCCAATACCCCTAACATAAACAACATCGCCTCGATGGTCATACCAGCTCCAAGCATAATTGCAGCTCCAGGAAGGTGGAGGATTTTAAACATCGCACCGATAATTACCACAGTAGCACCGATACTATAAAAAGCACCTACTTTTCTCTTTACCCCAGGTGACGTCCACCAAATGTCAAACTTTGAATTTTTCTCAGACATAATCTTAACAATATGATTTTTTCAATTTTCTAAACTTACTCTCCGCTATATGACCTAACACAACGGAATCCGATATAAGGTCGTGCAACATTTTGATATTCATAGGTCTTCACACCACATTGCAAGTAATAAGCCACATCCTTCCATGAGCCTCCTCTTACAACTTTACGTTTTAACATATCAGAATCTTTTTCCTTTGCATTGTATTGTATGCTTGGGTTCATATCGGCAACTACAGTATTATTAGACACATTATACGAGCTTGATGTCCACTCTGCAACGTTACCAGCCATATCAAACAATCCAAAATCATTCGGTGGATAAGTTGCTACAGGAGTAGTTGTGGCTCCAGCATCGTCTGTATAACTACCACGCATTGGTTTGAAGTTGGCAAGATAGCAACCTTTTTCATTGCGAATATAATTACCTCCCCATGGATACAATGCCATGCGTCTTCCTCCACGAGCAGCATATTCCCATTCGGGCTCAGTAGGCAGACGATAGTCTTGTGATCCTACTGCATTAGCATTGTTGTACAATTGAGTTCTCCAGTTACAAAATGCGGTGGCTTGCTCCCAACTTACACCTACTACAGGATAATTTGCAAAGCCTGGATGTGAGAAATACATGCGCATTTTTGGCTCATTATATGCGAATTGGAAATCGCGTAGCCACATGATGGTATCAGGATATACATTTACATTTTTGGTCGTAATAAGGTCTTTGCGGGATTGCAATCTACGCTCTATTGTTTTAGTTATAATCACCCCATTTTCATCTACATAGGATGTATCAACACGAACTTTTGCATTGGCACGATAAGCACCTGTACGGATGTCTAACTTATTTTGAGGCAAAGCAGCTTGTTCGTAGTCGAGGTAACCGTATTTATATCTCAACATGCTGGCATTGATTTGTTTTTTCAATCCCAATGCAACGTTTGCTTGCAAGTATAATGCTTCCAAAACTTTGGCAACCTCCTCGTCTTTTGAAGCCCATGGAATACCTTTATTCCAGTCTAAGCGTGCCAATTCAGGTGGAGTAGTCTCATCGCTCTGTTGGTTTTTGAATTTCATTCTAAACTCTTCTTTTCCTGCAATAACAAGCAATCGAAGTGCTATAGAGTCTCTCACCCAATATACAAATTGTTTGTATTTGTCGTTTGTAATCTCTGTTTCATCCATCCAGAATGCATCAATAGACACATTGACAGATTTTTCGCTTGTGGATGCGATAGCAGATTGATCATTGACACCCATCATAAACGCTCCCCTTTTGATAAAAACCATACCGTAGGGCTGTGCTTCACGGAAAGCAGCTTGTGCACCATATCCAACGACTTCGCCAGAAGGTTTGTTACAAGCTACTAATAAAAGAGTTAGTAAAATAACAGGTAGATTCTTTTTCATACTTGTGCAATTTATAATTTTGAGAAATTCGGTAAAAACTCCAATTGAAAAAACTATGATTTGGGTCAAAACTACGCTAAAAAAACGGTTAGAACCCTTTGTTACTGTATAAACGTGGCGTAAAAGTACAAAATTTTTCAGCCATTTCGCATTGAAAAGAAAAAAAAATATCAAAAATGGAAAAAAAATATCAAAACAATTGTGCTAATATAGTACAAATAATGTGATTAGCAAACACAGTATCAAAAAAAACTGTTTGAAAGTCCAAATAATAAGCAGAACGAACGATTGATTTTCATAAAATTCTTACACTTTTATACTTGGATGTTCTACTTTTTAACACGAAATCGAAATTATAAGTCAAGAATCCTTCTAAAGTACCGATTGAAAACGATCGTAACTTATTAGTGACTAAATCGTAAGAAAGCCCCACTCCCAAACCAGAGCTAGTGTTTATCCCAAAAAGAAATACTACTGCATCCTCGAAGCGATAGGCTAGTCCTCCCCATATTTTATTGTTAAACTCGGCTCGTGCGCCAAGATCAACCTGATAATTCACAAAATCGGATGTTTTGATAAGCGTACTTGGCTTAAGAACTATCTTGGTGTCAGGAATTAAGTAATTATACCCCCCTGTTAAAAACATTGTCCCCCTCAAGGTATAGCTAAAATTGGAAGCACCAGTAACAACTGGCCTATTCAGGTGAAAATAGGACAATCCTGCATAAAATGTCGGGTTGGAATAAAACACTCCTGCATTCAAATCGAGGCTTATGCCTGAAGCACTCACTAATGGAACAATGGGATCAGCATCCTTGTGATAATCATCATCCCCTTTGTAAGCAGACAAGGAATCACCGCTAAAAATAATATTGGCAAAACCAGCATCTAATCCAAAGCTCAATGTCCCTACTTCTAATTGCTTTTTATAAGCTCCTTGTAAATGTGCTGTTCTATTCAAATACAATCCCGATTTATCATTCAGGAATCGAATTCCTATTCCCAAAGAATTTTTTGCTAATTTTATTGGACCATTGACGCTTGCAACTGTTGTCTCAGGTGCTCCACGCATACCCCACCATTGTTTTCTATACTGAACAGTTGCTTGTATCAAATCGCCCTCACCCACCGCCGCAGGATTAAAGGAGGAAGTATGAAACATGTACTGACTAAACTGCGGATCTATCTGAGAATAAGCATACCCCGTGAAAACTACTATTGAAAACAAACAAAGTATAAGTTTTTTCATGGGGGAATCTAGAAACGATTTCTTATCTGTGGGAGAGTGGAAAAACAGCACACACAAGTGTAAACGTAATGACAAAGCAAAAAATTGTGTGATGATTCAAAAAAACAATTCTCAATAGACTGAGAATTGTTTTTTTGAATTAAAATAAACGAAATTTAATACTCTTCTTCGTTGAAGAAGAAATCTTCTTTGCTGGGATAATCAGGCCAAATATCTTCAATACATTCGTAAATTTCACCTTCATCCTCAATCTCTTGAAGATTCTCAACTACTTCTAATGGAGCTCCTGAACGGATAGCGTAATCAATTAACTCATCTTTAGTAGCTGGCCAAGGGGCATCTTCAATTTTCGAAGCTAATTCCAAAGTCCAATACATAATCCTCTGATTTTTATGATAAATAGGTTAATAAAATATTCGTTTGATTTTTCTGCAAAAATAGGAATTTTTTTTAGCAATACAAGTTTTTGGTCAATAAAAATGCTTCGCAATAAAAGAAATGCCAGCAGACGAGAA
>CAIUKZ010000049.1 GCA_903899865.1 uncultured Bacteroidales bacterium
GGCATCACATCACTTTTCTATCGCCCCGCTATCTATCAATGGAGTGTATTGTTCATCACCAAACTACTGATAGATGGTTTTTTCGTAACCCGTTTTACTTCATTTTTTAATATCAAAAATCCTGTGATTAACACCTTGGTGCTATCCATGATCTATCCATTTTATGTCACCTATATTGGCTTACACGGATTGTTTGCAAAGCAAATTGTTTGGAAATGATGTAGATACACCATGCATGGTGTATCTACGGGGATTGCATGGTGTATCTACGGATTCGCATTTTTCACCCACCCTAAAAAATTCATATAGCCATAAATACCCACTGAATTTCATTACTTTGCTCCCACATGGCTGTGTGTAAAAATCATATATTACAATATCTTTGCAGAAAAGAATGTCAAAAGCCTCATCTTGAACAAATAAATCTATAAATAAGATTAAAAAGCAGATTTTCATTATTAACAAAAACATATCAAAACCATGATTACAAGCACTTTAACACAATAAATATACTTTTAACAGATTAACACAAATTTTGATTTATTCTAATTTATTTTCTATATTTAAGGCTTCGAAATATTTCCATTCGGTTATAAAAAAACAAATGGTGATGTAATATTTATAGAATAATTTCCATGAGGGTCATTTTCTGTATCAAGCATTTTAATTGACCGACTATCCTTGTTGTGAGGAAACATATTTATTTCAAAAAAACAGCACAAAGTTTATGAAGAAGATACTACTCCTACTGACTTGTATTGCCGTACTTGTTTCATCTCCTGCTGCAACAATCAATGTGTTCACACCTGGCAACTTGAGTGCTTTGGTGACCAACCCCAACATGTCAAACCTAACACTGACTGGGACAATTGATGCACGAGATTTTAAGTACATCAGAGACAACATGCCGAATCTTTCGATTTTAGACATGAGTGGAGTGACTATCGTGGCTTATTCTGGGCTGGGTGGCACGTCCTACTCGGCTACTGACACCTATTCCAGCAACACGATTCCCGTATATGCATTCTGCGACCCAAACACTCATACCGGCAAAATCACATTGACATCGGTAAAACTGCCCAACAATCTGACTAAAATAGATAGGTATTCATTTTCGGGATGCGCTCAGATTACTGGCACGCTCAACATACCATCGGGGGTGTCGTCAATTGGCGACGAAGCGTTCAAAGACTGTAAAGGATTTGCAGGCAGCCTTACCATCCCCGCATCGGTGATTACGCTTGGCTCTACCGCATTTGCTGGGGCTAGTGGATTTTCGGATGTATTTATTCCCGCCACTACCACCTCCATTGGCACCTACTGTTTCAGTGACACACCAATGAAAATACATGTCAATGCCGCCAATCCATCTTTTCGAAGCAAAGACAGCATACTGTTCAACAAAACGATGACTTCGCTGATGTCAGCTCCCACTAGCACTATTGGGAAATACGTAATACCTTCTACAGTTACCACAATAGGTTCATCGGCTTTTCAAAACTGTTTCTTAATCACAGAAATAGTACTTCCACCTGCACTGACTACCATCGGCGATGCTGCATTTTATAATTGCGCAGGATTGGTACAGCAACTCAACTTCCCACCAACACTCAAAACCATAGGCGCTAATGCATTTAGCCGTTGTGAAGGGCTGACTGGATCACTGATATTTCCTGCCAATTCATTGACAATTGGTAGTTCTGCTTTTTCGGGGTGTACTGGTTTCAATGGATCATTGGTGTTGAGCGATTCGCTGGCTGTACTGGGGAGTCATGCTTTTGATGGCTGCTCAGGCTTTCAAGGGGCACTTGTGATACCTCCAAAAATCAAAACAATAGATATCTCAACATTCAAAAACTGCTCTGGATTTACTTCTCTCACCATCCCAGCCTCAGTAACAACCATCAATGTGGATGCATTCAATGGTTGTGAGGGCTTTATGAAGATAGATGATGTGAGTCAAATTCCTGTGCCGATACTTAGCTCTGTGTTCAACAATGTGGACAAAAACAACTGCACGCTCTATGTTCCACTTGGGAAAAAAACTGCATATAGCACAACGCCTGTATGGAATGAATTCAAACATATCATTGATGGTTTCAATTTTTGGGTGTCATCAACCAATGTAACAGTTACCAAAGATGCCAGTAGTGTGGCCACACCTACAGTGGGTGTCACTTCCAATACTATTTGGAGTGTCTCCAGCACTGACAGTTGGATAGATTTTACACCAAAAACAAGCATTTCTGGCGATGGGAATATTGTCATTACTGCAATAGAAGCCAATACTACTCCTTCCAAACGAATTGGGACGGTTGTCGTAACAGCACCAGGTGTAACGCCACAAAAAATTACTGTAACACAAGCCATAGGCTATTCCACTTTAACCCTATCGGCCGACTCTATCATGGTAACTAAGGAGGCAGGCAGTAAAGCCACTGTGGAGGTAGAATCAAATACGGATTGGACGGCAGTGTCTGACCAGCCATGGCTGACAGTGAGTCCTACATCGCACCTTGAAAATGGAATCATTACCTTCACTGCACTGACAGAAAACACATCACTATCTCCTCGTCATGCCACAGTCACCGTTACGGCGAGCGGACTAGCACCCAAAACGGTAGTTGTCACTCAGTCTGAACGCATTACGCTCTATTTCACACCCAGCCCCATACTTACAAACACAAAAACGTATGACAACACCACAGATGCAAATGTTATTCTTGGAGTAATATCGGGTATAGACCCTGCATACCCCGATGTACAAGTGAGTATTTCAGCCAGTTATGCAGATATACATGTAGGCAAGGGTAAGAAAATAAACCTGAAATACAAAATCACGGGTAGTGATGCATTCAGATACCAAGTGCCGAACAACTACACTGCTCTGGGCGACATTGAGCCAGCACCACTTACAGCTACAGCTGTTACAAACTCACGCGTGTATGATGGCACTACATCGGCAGCAGGGGTGCCATTGGTTACGGGCACTTTTCTAGGTTCAGATGCTTTGTCAGCACCACCAACACAAAGCTTCGAAGACCGAAACGCTGGAATAAACAAGCAAATATTCCCAGATGCATTGATGATAAATGATGGCAATGGAGGACGCAACTACAAAGTGACCTACCTGCCTGCAACAGGAACTATCACACCCGCAACTGCATCAGTGAGGGCTTTGCCAGACTCTCGTGCCTACAACGGATCTAAATCATCGATAGTTACCCCAGAAGTACTTGGGCTCATTGCTCCAGATTCAGTTATCAAAAACCCAGTACAAGTTTACACGGACAAACATGTAGGTATAAACAAAAAGATGATTCCATCAGGAGTGGGTATTAATGATGGAAACAATGGGAAAAACTACCTAGTAAATTACGTGGATAGCTTAGCCGGCATTATCACTCAAGGCAAACTAACTGTGATAGCACTTCCTGACACCAAAACTTACGACAGAAGCATTTCATCCAACAAAACACCCATAGTCATTGGATTTGCTACAACTGACACTATTGCTACACCAGCAGTACAAGTATTTGACAATTGGAATGTAGGCAAAAACAAATCACTCATTCCTTCTGGAATCGTTATCAAAGACGGAAATGGAGGAAACAACTATTCAATCAGCTATCTCAACGATGCGAATGGAACAATCCTTCCTGCTACTCTAACCGTAAAAGCAGTGAGCGACATCAAAAATTATGACAAATCAACCTCCTCATCCCCCACTCCTTTAGTAAGTGGGCTCATCAATCCTGATAACGTATCAACAGCAGCGACACAGAAGTTCCAGGATGTGAATGCTGGGACAAATAAAATAGTGACACCATCAGGACTGATTATCAATGACGGGAACGGTGGAAACAACTACAACATTGACTATCAGTCAGATTCAATCAGTGAAATCAAACCATTACCCATACAAGTTACTGCAAAAACAGACAACAGACTATATGACGGCAGTACAGTTTCGACAAAAACACCCACAATAACTGGGACATTCATTGCCCCAGATGCTATTTCCAAAAACCCGGTTCAAAACTACGACAACCGAAATGCTGGAACCGATAAAACAATTACACCTTCTGGACTAATAATCAATGATGGTGCTGGTGGTAGCAATTACACCATAAGTTATTTTAATGTCGTTGATGGAATTATCACTGCCTATCCACTTACTGTTACAGCTATGCCAGACAGCAAAGCATACGATGGCACAACCAAGTCTGCAGTAATTCCATCTATCAGTGGAAGCATCATAGCTCCAGACAATATTGGCACACAACCATTCCAAACATTTGACAACCGAAAAACGGGAATCAATAAATTGCTCACTCCAGAGGGATTGGTGATGAACGATGGCAATGGTGGAAATAATTACACCACAAATTACATAACTATTAATCAAGGCATCATCACAAAAGCAACCGTATTGATAGTACTTACCGTACAAGCGCGTGCAGACAACAAAGTCTATGACGGCACAGACAAGGCATCGATCAAAACCGCCACATTAAGCGGGGTGGCAACTGGCGATGATGTAAAATTGGATACAGTGGTATGTAAATTTTCTCAAGTCAATGCTGGAAAAGATATTCCAGTCGCTATCATTATGTCGCTCGTAGGTGCCGATATTGACAACTATACATTGATTCAACCTGCAAATGTAAAAGCTGACATCACCCCTAAAAATCTAACAGTAACTGGAGTAACAGCAACCGACAAAATGTATGATGCCACTACATCAGCCACACTCAAAAACGCAACACTAGTAGGGGTAATTGGCACTGACGATGTAATACTTTTACAATCCAATAGTGGAACTTTTTCTCAATCCGATGTGGGTTCCAACCTAGCTATCACCACTAATATGTCGCTAGGAGGCACCACTGCCACCAACTACCAGCTCACTCAGCCATCAGGTTTGTCGGCCAGCATCACCCCAAAACAAACAACTGCAAGTTCGCCAACCTACATATTCAACAAAATGTATGATGGCAACACCAATGCCACTGCTATCATAGGTTCGCTACAAGGCATAGAAGCAGTTGATAATGGGAATGTGACATTGCAAGGTATCAACACCTATGAAAACCCCAAAGTAGGCAACAACAAGAAAATGACCACCACCTTCACACTAATTGGTGCTGGGACTAGCAATTATTTACCACCAGTGAATGACATCACCAACAGTGGTGAAATAACGCCCAAACAACTCACCGCCACGACCATCCCCAATATCACCAAACTAAAATTGTATGATGGCAACACAACTGCAAAAGTTGACACATCGTGCGTGATAGGTGGCATGATAGTGGCTGATGCGGGCAATCTGTCTGTCAAGCTAACAGCAAACTATGACACACCAGACATAGGCAACAACAAAACTATACAGGTGAATTACACACTAGTAGGCAGTGCCAGTGCCAATTACCTCCCACCTGTGCCCTATGAAGTGTATGATGGAAGAATCATATCAGAGATTCGACTCAGTCCCACCATTAGCAGCACTCAAGGATGCGATGGGGGCGACTTCACCCTTAGCTACTCATTATTAGCCGGTGAAGCTACAAAATACAGAATCCGATATGATTCGACAGCACAGACCAATGGACTGAAAAATATTGCATACACCCCATTAACAGGAACTCCCAACGCACTCACGGTGGCTGTTCCAAACGGAGTGAAACACGGAGTGTATAGAGGCTGGCTACAATTGGCAAACGATTATGGTGCAGAAAGTTTGGAGGTGGAATTTGAATGCACCATCAATCTATCCAGCGATCTGATTGTATCAAAATTTGGCGATGTAGTAATCTGCGATAATAGCAGCAAAATGTTTACCAAATACCAATGGTACAAAAACAACCAACTCATTACTGGTGCTACTAAGCAGTTTTATTATGACGAAAAAGGACTAAACGGAACCTATGCTGTAAAAGTCACTCTTGCTGATGGCAAAACACTCATTACTTGCGCCAAGTCATTTAACCTTTCCAAAGTCAAGAAAGTCATTTCACAACCCAATCCGTGCAAACCCAAAGAGGTGTTTTCTGTTCTTGCCAGTGGATTTAACGAGGCGGAACTGAACGGTGCCAAACTGACCATTCTGGATATTAATGGAAAAACAGTACATCAAACTCAGATTGAGGGCTCAACATCGACTGTAGACATCGAACTACCAGAAGGAGTGTATCTAGGAAGGATTACCACCACAGATGGTAGAGACTACAGCTTTAAGTTTATGGTGGTAAAATAATTTTTTGGATGAGTTGCCCACATCAAGGGCTTAATGACTCCGCTAAAAAACAGCCACAAAAGGCATAGAGACAAATGTAAAAAAAATGAATATTGAAAAATGAAGTTGAAGTTGAAGTTGAAGTAATGACACAAAAGAAACACCTGTAGGTATTGTTACTTGGTCAACCAATATTTATTTCAATAATTGAAGTAAGATACCATTTGCCAAATGTTTATTATTCATTTTTTGCTCTTCATTTTTTGCTTGTGGGTTTTACCTACCCTATTCGTTTAGAACCAACTAACAACACATTCCCTCCTTTGGAGGGGCTTGGGGAAGCCTATGAAAAGATTATTACTCATTTCCCTATTCCTTCAAACCTGCTATTTTTATAGTAAGGCCATTGTAGTGAATGTAACTACCCCGGGGGAGTTGAGTATTATTATGCCTGACCCCAGCATCACGGATCTTGTTTTGACTGGAACCATCGATGCCCGAGACATTAAGTACATCCGCGACGAGCTGCCCAATATCGAAACACTCAACCTAAGCGCAGTCACGATAGCTGCATATACTGGCACAGGAGGGACATCGAATATCTCGTCGGACAGCTATGCCGAGCGAACCATTCCAGCTTATGCTTTTTGCGACCCATTGACCAAAACAGGGAAGACCTCACTCACCACCATCCTATTGCCTACCGATCTTACTCAAATTGATCGATTTGCATTTTGGGCGTGCACCGAGCTGAAAGGTTCACTCACTATTCCAGGTGGGGTAACTACTATTGGCGATGAGGCATTTAGGTACTGCAAAGGTTTCAGTGGAGCTTTAACTATCCCATCTACAGTTACCACTTTGGGTGCCATGGCGTTTGACAATGCTACTGGTTTTACCGATGTATATATTCCTGCCATCACCTCCACTATTGGGTCTTACTGTTTTAGAGACACGCCCATGTACATTCATGTAGACCCTAACAATCAGGACTTTGCAAGTCAGGATAGCATTCTGTACAACAAATCTAAAACACTTCTCAAACAAGCCCCCACCATTCTGACTGGTACATATACTGTCCCTGCATCAGTAACAAGTATTGGCGCATCGGCCTTCCAAAACTGTGTGTCACTCAACAAAATCATTCTTCCACCTAATCTAATAACTCTAGGTGACGGGGCATTTTATCATTGCACAAATCTCACACAAGAATTATCTCTCCCTACTACCCTGAAAGCCATTGGCAATAATGCTTTTGATGGCTGTATGTCGTTGACAGGGGCATTGAAATTTCCAGACAGTGTTGTAACCATCGGAAACGGCGCATTTTATGGATGTAAAGGTTTTGATGGGACTTTAAAATTGAATGATTCAATCAATGTTGTGGGAAGTAATGCGTTTGAGGGATGCACTGGTTTCAAAGGCGCACTCATCATACCGTCAAAAATAAAAACCATTGATACTGGCACTTTCAAAAATGCAACAAGTTTAACATCGCTAACACTTCCATCAACAGTAACCA
>CAIUKZ010000050.1 GCA_903899865.1 uncultured Bacteroidales bacterium
ATTCCTACTATTTTCATTTCATATACTGGCGAATCTCTTGACTTGAAAGCACCTTTATTGAAAGCGTTGAACTATGTTGACAAAGCAGCAACTGCTGTATGTCAAATGTTTGACCCTAATGTAAAGAAAGTAGTTGCTTATCTAGGATGGGAACAAGAATATTTCTTAGTTGATGAAGGTCTATTTGCAACTCGTCCTGACTTAGCTTTGACTGGTCGTACGTTGATGGGACATGAGTCTGCTAAAAACCAACAATTGGAAGACCACTACTTCGGTTCAGTGCCTAGTCGTGTGGCTTCATTTATGAAAGATTTGGAATTCGAAGCGTATAAATATGGCATCCCTGCTAAAACTCGTCACAACGAGGTAGCTCCAAACCAATTTGAGCTTGCGCCTATTTTTGGTGAGTGTAACCTTTCGGTAGATCAAAACTTATTGATCATGGCTATCATGAAACGTGTAGCTCGTCGTCATGGATTCCGCGTATTATTGCACGAAAAACCATTCGCAGGAGTTAACGGATCAGGAAAGCACAACAACTGGTCACTTGGAACTGACACAGGCGTTATACTTTACGCTCCAGGTAAAACACCAGAAGAAAACCTACAATTTGTAACATTTATTGCTACAACATTGAAAGCCGTTCACAAACACAATGCATTGTTGAAAGCGTCTATCATGACTGCTCAAAATGCTCACCGTCTAGGTGCCAATGAAGCCCCTCCTGCAATTATTTCTGCATTTATGGGAACTCAAATTTCTGCCGTATTAGACAAAATTGAGAAAAGCACTACTGATGAGGCCATCATCATCAATGAGAAAAAGAAATTGGAATTAGGCATCCCAAGCATTCCTGAGGTATTCCTTGACAATACAGACCGTAACCGTACTTCACCATTTGCATTTACAGGAAACCGTTTTGAGTTCCGTGCAGTAGGTTCTTCGGCAAACTGTTCATCAGCAATGACTGCATTGAACACAGCTGTTGCAGCTCAATTGGTTGAATTCAAAGCAGAAGTGGATGCTAAAATTGCTAAAGGAATTGCAAAAGAAAAAGCAATTTTCGAAGTTATCAAACAATATGTGATTGATGCAAAAGCGATTCGTTTCGACGGAAACGGATACAGCGAAGAATGGAAAGTAGAAGCTGCTAAAAGAGGTTTGGATTGCGAAACAAGCGTGCCAAAAATCATCGAAGCTTACACTTCTAAATCAAGCGTTGAATTATTCACCACTACTGGCGTAATGTCAGAAGTAGAGCTTCACTCACGCAACGAAGTGAAATGGGAAACTTATGTGAAGAAAATACAAATCGAAGCACGTGTGCTAGGTGATTTGTCAATCAACCACATCATTCCAGTAGCTACTCGTTACCAATCATTATTGCTTGACAATGTTTATAAAACAAAAGCAGTATTTGGTGCAGAAAAAGCAGAAAAGATTTCTGCTATGAACCTTGCTTTGATTGAAGAAATATCTGAGCACACTTCAGTAATCAAATCAACTGTTGAAGCAATGGTTGAAGCTCGTAAAGTAGCTAACGTTATTGAACATGAAAAAGACAAAGCAATTGCATACAACGAATCAGTATTACCATTCTTTGACATTATTCGCAAGCACATCGACCAGCTAGAGTTAATTGTTGACGACGAAATGTGGACTCTGCCTAAATACAGAGAATTGCTATTTATCCGATAAGATAGAAAACAACATATTCCTTGTTTTACAATTTGCAATAGTGGAAAATCCCTGAAATGGGGTTTTCCACTATTTTGCGACTTATATAACTACACCAAACAATAAAACTAGACATACTAAGAATCAAGAATATACAAGCTGCTGACAGCTTTTACTAATAAAAAGAATATTATGACAACTTTTTCATCCAACCACTTTCTTACTGGAGAATATGAGCAACAATCGCTCTATTCATCGCAGTATGAGCACGATGCCTGTGGTGTAGGTCTTGTTCTCAACATACGTGGAGAAAAATCGCACACTATTGTGGAAAACGGCCTACAAGTACTAGAAAACATGGTACACCGTGGCGCAGAAAGTGCCGACAACAAAACAGGTGATGGTGCAGGGATTTTATTACAAATCCCACACGAGTTTATACTTCTACAAGGCATTCCAGTCCCTGAAAGAGGAAAATATGGAACAGGTCTTGTATTCCTACCAAAAGACACAAAGAAAAAAGAACTTTGTTTGAAAGTAATCAAAGAAACGCTTGAAAAAGAGGGTCTTAATTTACTTGCCACACGTGACGTGCCTGTCAACAGCAGCATTCTTGGAGAGATTTCATCTGCAAATGAACCTGCTGTTATACAAATATTTGTTACTGGCAATCAGCTATCACAACAGGAGTTAGAGCACAAACTATATATTGTTAGAAAGAAAATTGAAAATTCAATTTACAAATCTAGCATTGCCAAAGAACGTAGCTTCTACATTGTAACCCTATCGTCTAAACAAATGGTTTACAAAGGGATGCTTACCTCATTGCAACTTAGAGAGTATTTCCTCGATCTTTCAGATAAAAATTTCACAAGTGCAATTGCACTTGTTCACTCACGCTTTAGTACCAACACCTTCCCTACATGGGATTTGGCACAACCATTCCGCATGTTGGGTCACAATGGTGAAATCAATACCATCAAAGGTAACCGTTTCTGGATGGAAGCACGCGAAAGTGTCTTGAAATCAGATCATTTAGGTGACCTAAAAGAACTACACCCTGTGGTTCAGCCGGGCATGAGCGATAGTGCGTCGCTTGACAATGTGCTTGAATTTTTGGTGATGTCTGGCAAAAGCCTTCCACATGCAATGGCCATGCTGGTACCAGAAAGTTGGAACTCAAAAAACCCTATTTCGGCCAACTTAAAAGGGTTTTACGAATATCACAGCATGTTTATGGAACCATGGGATGGTCCAGCCTGTTTGCTTTTCAGCGATGGAAGATATGCAGGTGGAATGTTAGATAGAAATGGACTTCGTCCCGCTCGTTGGTTGATTACC
The DNA here is from genome assembly GCA_903899865.1 of uncultured Bacteroidales bacterium. Lineage (GTDB taxonomy): Bacteria > Bacteroidota > Bacteroidia > Bacteroidales > Paludibacteraceae > Paludibacter. Next base: position 3,019 of record CAIUKZ010000050.1, read on the forward strand.
CACGACGACATGATGTATATTGCCTCTGAAACTGGGACTGTAGAAGTAGAAGCTCAGCGAATTAAAGCCAAAGGAAGACTTCAACCAGGCAAAATGTTGATGGTAGATACCGAAAGAGGTGAAGTGTATTATGATCAAGAGTTAAAAGAGGGCTTAGCAAAAGCATTCCCATACAATGAGTGGTTGGCTGAGCATCGAATTAATCTTGATGACATCACATCAGGAAGATCGGTAAAAGTGGATGTAGCTAACTACCAAACTACACTCAAGGCTTTCGGATATTCTAAGGAAGACCTTGAAAAGCTTATTATCCCTATGGCTAATGACGGCTATGAGCCAACAGCATCAATGGGTAATGATATCTCTCTAGCAGTATTTTCGGAAAAACCACAACGACTTTTCAACTATTTCCGTCAGCAATTTGCTCAAGTTACCAATCCACCAATTGACCCGATTCGTGAAGAGCTAGTGATGTCATTGACTGGTTACGTGGGTTCATTGAACCAAAATCTATTGGAACCAGCATCTGAAATATGCAAGATGGTCAAATTGAAAAGTCCAGTGATTACCAACACTCAATTTGACATATTATTAAACCTACAATACAAGGGATTCTCCACTGCCGTACTACCAATGCTTTTCAAAGCCAAAGACGGTGCTATAGGGTTAGAAAAAGCAGTGAAAGAACTTTGCCTATCCGTTGAAAAAGCGGTTGATGAAGGTAAAAACTACATTGTATTGAGCGATAGAGGCGTTGACAAAGACAATGCTCCTATCCCATCGTTGCTAGCTGTGTCGGCAGTACACCACTACCTGATAGACAAACGCAAACGGATGCAAATTGACATTGTAGTAGAATCGGCCGAACCACGCGAAGTGATGCATTTTGCATTATTATTTGGATTCGGTGCCAATGCAGTCAATCCATATTTGGTATTTGGCATTCTAAGTGATCGTATCAAAGCAGGCGACATAAAATTAGACTTTGCAACAGCCGAAAAACACTTTATCAAATCTGTGAATAAAGGCTTATTAAAAGTTATGTCCAAAATGGGTATCTCAACATTGAGAAGCTATAGAGGAGCACAAATTTTTGAAGCTATCGGTATATCTAATAAAGTGCTAGAGTCATATTTCAAAGGAGTAATATCCAAAATTGAAGGTATAGACATGGAGGACATTGCATCAGAAATACTATACTCATTCAACGAAGCTTATTATCCAGCAGTGGATGCTCAAGCTGAATTGAAAAACTTGGGTCACTACGCCTATCGCAATGAAGGAGAATACCATGCGTGGAACCCTGAAACAATAGCACGCCTACAAATTGCAACTAAAACAGGCGACTGGAATAAATACAAAGAATATGCTACCTTGGTAGATGATAAAGACGCATTAGCTTTTATACGTGATTGCTTCGAATACAAACGCAATCCGATAGATATCAGCGAAGTAGAACCAATAGAAAACATCACAAAACGTTTTGTTACAGGTGCAATGTCTTACGGCTCTATCAGTAGAGAGGCGCATGAAGCGATGGCAATAGCGATGAATAAAATTGGTGGACGTAGCAACACTGGTGAAGGTGGTGAAGACCCTGATCGTTATAAAAAACGTGAAGATGGACTTAGCACCCGTAGTGCGATTAAGCAAGTTGCATCGGGTCGCTTTGGGGTGACTGCCGAATACCTTGTTAATGCAGACGAGATTCAAATCAAGATAGCACAAGGAGCAAAACCAGGAGAAGGTGGACAGTTGCCAGGTCACAAAGTGGATCAAATCATTGCAAAAACTCGTCACTCTATACCAGGCATTTCGTTGATTTCTCCACCACCACATCATGACATTTATTCAATTGAAGATTTAGCACAGTTGATATATGACTTGAAAAACATCAACCCCACAGCCATTATCAGCGTAAAACTGGTATCAGAAAGTGGTGTAGGAACTATTGCTGCTGGTGTGGCAAAAGCGAAAGCAGACCTGATACTAATCAGTGGTGCTGAGGGTGGTACAGGTGCAAGTCCATCAAGTTCAATCAAGCATGCTGGACTGCCAATGGAAATTGGACTAGCCGAAACACAACAGACACTGGTGATGAACAACCTACGCGGTCAAATCAAACTTCAAGCGGATGGTCAATTGAAAACAGGTAAAGACATCATCACGGCTGCACTTTTGGGTGCTGAAGAATTTGGCTTTGCTACAAGTGCACTGCTTGTACTTGGCTGTTTGATGATGCGTAAATGTCACTTGAATACTTGTCCAGTGGGTGTGGCTACACAAGATGAAGAATTGCGTAAACGATTTACAGGAAAATATGAATCTTTGATCAATTTCTTTAACTTCTTGGCGCAAGACGTACGCGAACACTTAGCGCAAATGGGTTACAGAAGTATGGATGAAATCATTGGACATGCAGAACTGCTGAATGTTAGAAACTTTGATTCAAAGAAAAAGATAAGCAAAGTTGACTTCTCTAAGTTACTTTATGTACCAAAAGAAAATAACACCAATGCTATCCGTCACTCTAAAGATCAAAACCACAAACTAGAAAGTGTGCTTGACCAGGAGTTAATCAAACAAGCATTGCCATCATTGGATTTGTGCATGCCTGTAGAAATCAACACACCAATTAAAAATACTGACAGAGCTACAGGTGCTATGCTTTCCGGAGAAATAGCCAAACGTTATGGTCAAGCAGGATTACCTGAAAACACCATTTCGATTAATTTCAAAGGTTCGGCAGGTCAAAGCTTTGGAGCTTTCCTTTCAAAAGGTGCTATTTTCCGTCTGGAAGGAGACGCGAATGACTACCTAGGCAAAGGTCTGTCAGGAGGTAGATTGGTAGTAGTGCCACCTAAAGAAAGCACATTCAAGCCAGAAGATAACATCATAGCGGGTAACACCCTATTGTATGGTGCAACATCGGGAGAGGTGTTTATCAATGGTAGAGTGGGCGAACGTTTCTGCGTGCGTAACTCGGGTGCTATCGCTGTAGTAGAAGGTGCTGGTGATCATTGCTGTGAATACATGACAGGTGGTAGAACAGTGGTACTTGGTGACACTGGACGTAACTTCGCTGCTGGTATGAGTGGTGGTGTGGCATACGTATTAAACGAAAAAGGAAACTTTGACTTCTTCTGCAACATGGAAATGGTAGAACTATCATTGATTGAAGACAGTGCCGATAAAAAAGAACTGCATGCATTGATAACTAAACATTATCAATACACCAACAGTCCGAGAGCAAAACAAATACTTGACAACTGGAGCGAATATGTGGAGAAATTTATCCAAATTGTTCCAATAGAATACAAACGAGTATTGCAAGAGGAAAAAATGGCTGCCATTAATCAAAAAATTGCTCAGGTAGAAAGGGACTACTAGGATTAATTAATAATTGATAATTGATAATTAATAATTAAAGACAGTTCTATTTACACTGATTCATTTTTTTTGGAAAGAACAGAGTACAAGCAATAAAATTAAACACAATTAAAAAGAACCTCGTTTTGGATTAGACTGAAACGAGAACAATATATCAAATCATGGGAAATCCTAAAGCATTTATGATGATACCCCGCAAGGACGCGGGATACCGTCCAGTAAATGAACGCATTTACGACTTTGGCGAGGTGGAACAAACCTTGAACCAAGAAGACCGCAAATTACAGGCATCGCGCTGTATGGATTGTGGTATTCCATTCTGTCACTGGGGATGTCCGCTTGGCAACAAAATGCCAGAGTGGCAAGATCTAATCTATAAAGGAAAATGGAAAGAAGGAATTGAAAACCTTCATGAAACAAATAACTTCCCGGATTTCACAGGCCGTATTTGTCCTGCACCATGCGAAAAATCATGTGTGCTAGCATTGCACGAAGCGCCAGTGACTATTCGTGAAAACGAGTGTGCTGTAACAGAAATTGGCTTTACAGAAGGGATCATCAAACCACAACCGCCTAAAACTCGCACGGGTAAAAAAGTAGCTATCATTGGTTCTGGTCCTGCTGGAATGGCAGCAGCACAACAGCTCAACCGCAAAGGTCACTTGGTAACATTGTTCGAAAAAGACAATTCACTTGGTGGATTGCTTCGCTATGGCATTCCTAATTTCAAATTGAACAAAAACATCATTGATCGCAGATTGAATCAATTGGAAGAGGAAGGCATCATCTTTAAACCTAACACCGAAGTAGGAAAACATATATCAGGCAAAGAGATTCTTAAAAGTTTTGATGCTGTGTGTATCGCCATTGGTGCGGGTCAGCCACGTAACATTACTCCTGAGGGTCGTGATCTGAAAGGCATCCATTTCGCAATGGAATTTTTGTCTCAGCAAAACCAACTCATCATGGGCGAAACAGTCGAAGCTGCGAGCCTAATATCTGCAAAAGACAAACATGTATTGGTTATTGGTGGTGGTGACACTGGGTCTGACTGTGTAGGAACATCCATTCGTCAAGGTGCGGTTAAGGTAACTCAGATAGAAATCATGCCACAACCGCCAGTAGGTAAAAACCCTGCAACTCCTTGGCCATACTATCCTACGATACTTAAAACATCTAGTTCACATGAAGAAGGATGTACACGCAAATGGAGTCTTAACACCAAACAATTTGTTGGACAGAATGGTCAATTGACAGAAGTGTTGGTAGAAGAAGTAGAATGGGTGAAAGATGAAAGCGGACGCATGAATATGCAACCAACTGGGAAGACAGAGGTTATAAAAGCGGACTTGGTATTCTTAGCACTTGGATTTACTCAACCTGTACACGAAGGACTGCTCAACGAGCTAGGTGTAGACTACGATGCAAGAGGCAATGTGGCAGTGGACAAAACATTCAAAAGTAGTATTGATAAAGTGTATGCTACTGGAGATGCGGCCATTGGTGCAAGTTTGGTGGTACGTGCCATTGCATTGGGAAGAAAAGTAGCTGAGGAAATTCATAAAATTTTGTAACCTTTTCCACCTTATGGTGGAGTCTAAAACTAAAAACATATATGTGCGGAATAGTATGTGCATTTGATTTAAAACATCCAGTACAGGCTTTGAGACCTCAGGTTCTTAAAATGTCAAAAAAAATTCGTCACCGTGGGCCAGATTGGTCGGGTGTCTTCTCTTCAGAAAAAACAATCATGGCTCACGAGCGACTATCAATCGTAGATCCGGAATCTGGAAAACAACCATTGTACAGCAAAGATGGCAAACTGGTGCTGGCTGTGAATGGAGAAATATACAACCATCAAGAAATCAGAGAACGATTTGAAGGTAAGTATGAGTTTCTTACTAAGTCAGACTGTGAGGTGATACTTGCTCTTTATCGTGAAAAAGGACCTAACTTCCTGGAAGATCTAAATGGGATTTTTGCCTTTGCATTGTATGACATCGAAAAAGACATTTTCCTTATCGGTCGTGACCACATTGGCATCATTCCATTGTACCAAGGATGGGATGCAATGGGAACTTATTATGTTGCATCAGAGCTCAAAGCATTGGAAGGATATTGCTTGAAAATAGAAGAATTTTTACCCGGTCAATACTATTACAGTCCAGACAAAAAACCAACAAAATGGTATATTCGCGACTGGGAAAATTTTGACGCAGTAAAAAACAATCCTGCAAGCATTGATGAACTTCGTGATGCTTTGGAAGCAGCGGTGGAACGTCAGTTGATGGCAGATGTACCTTATGGTGTACTTCTTTCCGGAGGTTTGGACTCTTCCATTATTTCGGCAGTGGCAATAAAATGTGCAAAAAAACGAACTGATGCAAGTGGAAAAAACGTGTGGGGAACAAATCTTCATTCGTTTGCAGTAGGACTGGAAGGATCGCCTGACTTAGCTGCTGCTCGCAAAGTGGCTGATTATATTGGCACTATTCATCATGAGATACATTTTACTGTGCAAGAAGGATTGGATGCGATACGTGATGTGATTTATCACATAGAAACTTATGATGTAACAACCATCCGTGCCAGTACCCCAATGTACTTGCTTTCACGTGTTATCAAATCAATGGGTGTAAAAATGGTACTTTCTGGAGAAGGGGCTGATGAGATATTCGGCGGATACCTGTATTTCCACAAAGCACCTAATGCTGAGGAGTTTCACAAAGAAACAGTGCGTAAACTTAGCAAACTTCACATGTACGACTGTTTGAGAGCTAATAAGTCATTGGCATCGTGGGGTGTAGAAGGTCGTGTTCCGTTTCTTGACAAAGAATTTATGGACGTGGCAATGCGCCTAAACCCTACTGAAAAAATGGCAGGTAGCAATGGCAAGATGGAAAAATGGATTCTTCGTAAAGCATTTGAAAGTTATCTTCCAGAAAGTGTGGCATGGCGTCAAAAGGAGCAATTCTCTGACGGCGTGGGTTACAACTGGATAGATACGCTTAAGGAACTAACCACCAATAGTGTAACGGATGAACAAATGGCTAAAGTGGCAGAAACATATCCTATCAATCCACCTATGTCTAAGGAAGAGTATTACTACCGAACCATCTTCAATGATTTATTTCCATCGGACTCAGCTGCTAAGTGTGTACCATCGGTACCGTCAGTAGCATGTAGTACTCCAATAGCCATGGAATGGGATGCCTCATTTAAAAACATGGTTGACCCTTCGGGACGTGCTGTGAAAAGCGTACACGAACAGGGGTATAAGTGATGGATATTGGGTTTATTGAGTTCATTGGTTCATTGGTTCATAAGTTTATAAGTTTATAAGTTTATAAGTAGATGATATTAATTATTGTCACATTTGTTAAAACCATTTAAAGTTGTTTGTTTTGTCACTATCGACCTCTATCCCTAACCCTTTCTCCCATGGAGAAAGGGGACAAGGCAGCTCATTTTACAGAGATTCGTGTGAATTTTTCACTCGGCAAAGTCCCTCTCCTCGGGAGAGGGATTTAGGGAGAGGTCAACTTGAATAAACCTGACAATAATTGTTTTAAATTACTTAAGTTTATAAGTTCATAAGAAAAAAAAGAGACTTTGCATAAATTGGCAAGGTCTCTTTTTTTATTTTAACTCACGGGGTGACTTTGAGTCACCCCGTGAGTTGAACAGTGTCGAACATAATCATCTCAATAGTATTCATAGCAATCTTGTAAGTGAGGATGAAAAATCTAAAGATTATTTTTTCCCTCTAATAACAATATCCACATACCGATCAAGTTCAAAAGAATCGTGAAACTGAATGCGGTAAACGTAGAGTTTTTCTGCTTTGAGGAATAGGAAAGTTTGTGCGAGTTGATTGAAGGAGAGAATTACGTCAGGTTGAAGACGTTGGATATCACGGATAGAGATGGCTCTATC
>CAIUKZ010000051.1 GCA_903899865.1 uncultured Bacteroidales bacterium
TATTTGTAATAAAGTGATTTATACTTAGTCGCTACAATCGGATTCAACTCATCGTAATATACTTTTGGAAGGCTTATTGTGTGATTATTATCACATAAATTTGTTTCCTTATAATACAAGACTCTTCTATCAACTCGGTCGTATAAAATAATTCGTAACAGTACAATTGGTTGTACATTAGGCATTACCATCACAGTACCTAGTGACAATAAACTAACAATGAACATTTCGGGTAAAGCTTTCAGAGTAATTTGCCACCTTTTTTCTTTTGTCGGATAATATCCATTTATGATGTTTGTCAGGCAATACCTACTTGTGTTATTATCCGAATTAAACATGGAGTCTGGAAGTTCAATATTGGGAGACAAGTTCTCTGATTTATTTATTTTAGACAAAACATCGTTTATCGTTTTTACTACATTTCTATTTGCATTATAATTTCCAGAGATGCTCATTAATGAGTATTTATTTTTTAGTAGGTTCTTAACTACCTTAGCAGTTGCCACACTTAGACTCTCGGAAGCCATAGTGTCGTTATGGAAATGATTTTCTATATCAAATGATTTTATATCTACAATTGGAGTTAATAATGCTAAAGTGTCAATGGAATGAATTACACTTTTAAAGTCTAGGGCTTTTTTTTCAACTGTTGACTGCGAGTAACTATACGTACCAACACACAGAAAAAATAATATTGTAATAATTTTTCTATTCATATCTCTCAAAATTGCCTATTTGTAATTGATGACAGTGTAATTGGTATTTGCAAAACTCCTGTTTGATTTGCAAATGTAGTGAAAACTCACAATTATTTTTTGCTTTAAATTGTGTTTGTAGATATTCCGTTTTGGTTTTTCAAGAAATCGATTCATGCCAGATGATGGACTGCTTGAAATCAATTTTCCCACACCATTAGCTTGCTTTATATTCAGATTTAAAGAAAAAAATGTACCTTTGCGGTTCGTATAATCTGTCACTATTGATAGATTATTATCATTTAAAATTCTTAGAAATAAATTATTGAATATGAAGCATGCTATAATTTTTGTTTTTGTCGTTGCAATGTTTACCAATTGCTCTGTTTTTCAAAATAGAGTGTATGGTAATGCTCCAGAACTATCCACAAAACAATTGGTTGACTGGAAAAATAAGTGTGGGCAATGGTATTCCAAAACAACAAGTAATGATAATGAAATAAGGGAGGAGTTGAGTACTATTTATGAAGACGGTACATTTAGCATTCTGTTTAAAGAAACAAATAAGGATGGTAGTGTGAAATTTCATAAAGAATTAGGCGAATGGGGAATTTCAGGGAATATTTACTTCACAATAATTAAATCAGTTATTGAAAACGGAGTTCAAGAGGAAGTTGATCCACTGTCTCCTTATTACAGAGATGCATATGTAATAAAAAATCTTACTGATAAAAAATGTACATATCAGCATATCACAACAAAAGACACTTATACCGAAACTAAAGTTGATAAAAACTTTGAATTAAAATAAAGGTTCGCTAATAAATAAGGATAAAATATATGGCTTCACAAGAAGATGTTTTTAAAAAATTAATTGCTCACTGTAAGGAATACGGTTTTGTGTTCCCATCGAGCGAAATTTACGACGGTCTGGGTGCCGTGTACGACTATGGTCAGAATGGTGTGGAACTGAAAAACAACATCAAGAAATACTGGTGGGACAGTATGGTGTTACTCAATGAAAATGTGGTGGGTATAGATGCCGCCATTTTCATGCACCCCACCACGTGGAAAGCTTCTGGTCACGTAGATGCTTTCAATGACCCGTTGATAGACAACAAAGACAGCAAGAAACGTTATCGTGCCGATGTGTTGATAGAGGACTTGCTGGCAAAATATGACGACAAAGTCAACAAAGAGGTAGAAAAAGCAGCCAAAAAATTTGGTGACAGTTTTGTTGAAGCGGTGTTTCGTTCTACCAACGAGCGCGTACTTGAAAATCAAGCCAAACGCGATGAAATTCATGGTCGATTTGTGAAAGCACTGAATGATAGTGACTTGGTAGCATTGAAGGCAATCATTGAGGATTACGAAGTGGTGTGTCCTATCAGCGGCACGCGCAATTGGACTGATGTTCGTCAGTTCAACCTCATGTTTTCCACCGAAATGGGCTCTACCGCCGAAGGAGCAATGAAAATCTACCTTCGCCCCGAAACAGCTCAAGGGATTTTTGTAAATTTCCTCAACGTACAAAAGACCGGACGGATGAAAATTCCTTTCGGTATAGCACAAATAGGTAAGGCGTTTCGTAACGAAATCGTAGCTCGTCAGTTTATCTTCCGTATGCGTGAGTTCGAACAAATGGAAATGCAATTTTTCGTTCGTCCGGGCGAAGAGATGAAATGGTTTGAGCACTGGAAAGAGTTCCGTCTCAAATGGCACAAAGCACTCGGACTGGGTGACCACAAATACCGTTTCCACGACCACGACAAGCTGGCTCACTATGCCAATGCGGCTACTGATATTGAGTTCGAAATGCCATTTGGATTCAAAGAAGTGGAAGGTATTCACTCTCGTACCGACTTTGACTTGAGCAGTCATGAAAAATTCTCGGGCAAGAACATCAAATACTTTGATCCAGAATTGAACCAATCGTATGTGCCTTACGTAATCGAAACATCCATCGGGGTGGATCGCACGTTCCTGTCTATCATGGCAGCTTCGTATTGCGAAGAAACGCTTGAAGGTGGCGATAGCCGTGTGGTGCTGAAACTTCCGCCTGTATTGGCTCCAGTAAAAGCTTGCATCATTCCATTGGTGAAAAAAGACGGACTACCCGAAAAAGCACGTGAGATTATCAATAGCTTGAAGTTTGACTTCAAATGCACCTACGATGAAAAAGACTCTATCGGAAAGCGTTATCGCCGTCAGGATGCAGTGGGCACACCGTTTTGTGTAACCGTAGATCACCAAACGTTGGAAGATGACTGCGTGACCATTCGCCACCGCGACTCCATGGAGCAGCAACGCGTAAAAATCGCCGACCTGCCACAAATAATCGGTGACGCTGTAAATATGAAGAATTTGTTTAAGAAATTGGTGTAGATATTACACTTGTTGGTAATATAAAACCGACGGATTAAATGCTTTTAGTGTTTAATCCGTCGGTTTTTTTGTTGCGAAAAACGAATTAGGTGGGTAAAACCCAAAGGAGGAAATTAAACCACAAAAGGCACAAAAGTAAAGAATGAAAAGTGAAAAAAAGAAAGGGAACAACTGTTATAAAGGGTACTTTTGTGCTTCCTATATAACTCTTTATAAGTGATTAATTTCCCGTAGGGAATGTATTTTAATACATTGTTGTCCGGTAAAACTTTCATGAGATAGAAATAAGAAGAGGAAACCTCCGAAGAAATTTCCTCTAATGAACTAATTTTGTATTGGAACCCAAAA
>CAIUKZ010000052.1 GCA_903899865.1 uncultured Bacteroidales bacterium
ACTTTCCTGAGCTTGAATGCACAGCAATGGAAAAGTCTCTATCCCAAAGCGATACTTGACGAAGTTCAAAAAGAGGCATCCATCATTGAAAGTATCAAAGCTACTTATGACCAATGGGAAGACACCCGATATGTGCTTCTTGGTTCAAGCCAACTACTGTTGATGGAAAAAGTACGCGAAACGCTAGCAGGAAGATGTACCATCTTGGAAATTTTCCCATTGACACTCCCCGAATTGCAAACCCAAAGTTGGGATGACGAAATCCCCGAATCATTATACGTCAAAGAGATTCAAAACAACAGCCAGATAGATTACTTGCCATCATTTCTGCTGGACAAACGAATGGCTCAGAAGCTCCAAGCATATAATTATTACTTGCAAATAGGAGGCTATCCAGCAGTAAGCGGTGATGAAACCATGGATGAAAAGTATGAATGGTTGAAAAACTATGTCCGCACGTATTTGGAAAGAGACATCAGAGATTTGGCGTCGTTTAGGGATTTGGATTCATTTATCGAACTGCAAAAATACTTGGCTATCAACACAGCTAATCTGATCAATGCGTCAAGTATTGGCAATATGCTAGGCATTAATATCAAGACTGTGCAACGCTATATTAAGTATTTTGAGATTAGCTATCAGGGCATTGAGCTTCAAGCATGGTCTCGCAATCACAACAAGCGATTGATAAAAACGCCCAAATATCACTACTTAGACCATGGGGTGCTGCAGGCCGTTATCGGCAAGCGAGGTGGCATGACAGGCAATGAATATGAAAGTGCCATTATCTCAGAATTGTACAAACAAGCCAAAAACTCGCAAATTGATGTTCGGTTTTTCTTCCTTCGTACGCACGACGGCAAGGAAGTAGACCTCTTGATGGAGTTTGCTGATCACTATTTGGCATTTGAGATTAAGATGACTTCCAAAGTTTCGAAAACTGACGCAAAGCACCTAATTGGGCTAGAAACCATATTGGACAAACCTGTACGCAAGGCATTTGTCCTTTCCAATGATCCGCAGACTACTTATTTCGGAGAGAATATTGTGGCTATACATGCGGCCATGTTTTTGGGGTGAAAGAATTTGCCTTCGGCGACATTTGCTGCGCGATATTAGCCTGTGGCGATATTTACTGTGTGATATTTGCCTTCGGCGATAATAGCTACGCGATAGTTGCCTTCGGCGATAGTTACTTTATAGAACAAAAAAAGCCTTGCAATCATAATGAAAGCAAGGCTTTTGTCTAATGGTGACCGCGATAGGATTCAAACCTATAACCCCCACATCCGTAGTGTGGTACTCTATTCAGTTGAGCTACGCAGCCATTTGTCTTTAGCGAGTGCAAAGATAAGGCTATTTTTTAATTTGGCAATGAGAATTCTAAAAAAAAATCGAAATATGAAAAATTGCGGTTCTTTTGAACACAAAGACACGAAGGCACAAAGTCGCTATCGCCGTAGGCAAATATCACGATGATACTATCGCCGTAGGCTAATATCACGAAGTTAATATCGCCGTAGGCTAATATCACGCAGTTAATATCGCAAAGCTAATATCGCCGTAGGCAAATATCATGAAGTTAATATCACGCAGTAAATATCGCCGAAGGCAATTATCACGAAGTAAATATCGCGCAGCTATTATCGCCGCAGGCATCAATATCGTGTACCCACCCAAAACGTTCCTACTTGACCAACAAGAAGTCCAATTGCTTTTTGTCCAAATTGGCACGATGCACTTTCACTGTTAGTTCATCGCCCAACTGATATTTCTTTTGGTAACGTCGGCCTACCAGGCAGTAGTTTTGGTCATCAAAAGTATAATAGTCATCGTCCAACTCACGGATATGAATCATACCCTCACATTTATTTTCAATAAGCTCTACATAAATCCCCCATTCGGTAACACCCGAAATCACACCATCAAACACCTGTCCAATACGGTCGGCCATGTACTCCACTTGTTTGTATTTGATAGAGGCACGTTCGGCATTGGCTGCAAGTTGCTCCATGTCGGAGCTGTGCTTACAGTGGTCTTCCCACTCATTGGCACTCACTGACTTGCCCCCTTTGGCGTAACTTTCCAGCAGACGATGCACCATCATGTCAGGATAACGACGAATGGGCGAAGTAAAATGAGTATAGTAGTCAAACGCCAATCCATAGTGACCCATGTTGGAAGTAGAATAAATGGCTTTTGCCATGGAGCGAATGGCGAGGGTTTCTATCAAATTTTGCTCTTTCTTCCCTTGCGCTTCGTCCAACAGTTGATTGATAGACGATGACACGGCAGAGGCTTTTCCACTAATTTTCAAGTTATAACCAAATCGCTTGATAAACGCTGAGAATGTAGCCAATTTATCAGGATTAGGTACATCGTGAATCCGATACACAAATGTCTTAGGGTCGGTACCACGTTTAGGCTTACCTATGTGAGTTGCCACTGTTTTATTGGCAAGTAGCATAAACTCTTCAATGAGCTTATTAGAATCTTTGGCTTCCTTAAAGAACACGCTGATAGGTTTGCCTGCCTCGTCTATTTCAAAGCGAACCTCTACCCTATCAAATGCAATTGCTCCTTGATCAAAACGTCCTTTTCGGAACAATTTTGCTAGTCTATCGAGTGTTAGAATTTCATCTTTAAAGTCACCTTCACCAGTTTCAATAATTTGCTGTGCTTCCTCATACGTGAAACGTCTATCAGAGTTAATCACCGTTTTAGCTATTTCGTAATGCTTCACTTCTGCTTTGTCTGTGATGTGGAAAATGACCGAGTAAGTGAGTTTATCTTCATTAGGACGCAACGAACAAATACCATTGGAGAGATGCTCAGGAAGCATAGGGATGGTGCGATCTACCAAGTACACGGATGTGGCACGCTCTCTACCTTCTGCCTCTATAATACCATTGGAATCCACATAGTGTGTCACATCAGCAATATGCACACCCACTTCCCACAATCCATTGTCCAGTTTACGTAGCGACAATGCATCGTCAAAATCCTTAGCATCCCTAGGGTCGATGGTAAAAGTAGTGACTCCACGCATATCAATGCGCTTGGCCACTTCATCAGGAGTAATGCCAGCATCAATTTTATTAGCAGCCGCTTCTACTGCCTCGGGGTATTTGTAGGGCAATCCAAATTCGGCAAGTATAGCGTGCATTTCGGTGGTATTATCGCCTTTATCGCCAAGAATATCAATCACCTCACCCACTGGATTCTTGGCATTGGGCTCCCAACTGATCAACTTCACCACCGCTTTCTG
>CAIUKZ010000053.1 GCA_903899865.1 uncultured Bacteroidales bacterium
CAACAACTTACTTTTCTGCACGAATTCTGCTCAACGTTTCTTGTTTCATACCTAAGTAAGATGCGATTCGTCCAAGTGGGGCACGCTGTATAATTGCAGGTCTATTTTCCATCAATTGTTGATAGCGCTCTTTAGCCGATTTAAACTGAAGAGAAATCAATCGCTCTTCGAGTCGAGCATAATATTCTTCCATGATAAGACGGCCAGCTCGTTCAGATTCAGGAAACCGTTGATACATTTCATGTAAAGTTGAATAATGGATTCCTTCTACTTTGCATGATTCAAAACATTCGATGGTTTCGTACGATGGTTTACGAGTGATGAAACTGTAATAGCTTGTGGCAAAATCGCCTTCCATAGAAATCCAATTGCATACTTCATGCGCTTCAGATTCGTAATATGCACCTAGCATGCCAGCTTGAATAAAATATAAGTAATTGCAAATTTTGCCATAAGGCAAAATGCATTCATTTTTCTTGAATGAGAAGTAGTCTGTTTTTTCAGACAACCATTCCACAGCTTCATTGGAAAGTGGTGTGAGTTGTTGTATAGTAGAAATAAGATTCATGAAGTTGGATTTATTAAAATCACATCATTCAATAATTAAATCTTAAAATAATCTATCAAATCGCTTAGTTTTTGTTTCAACTCTTTTCGATCTACGATAAAATCTAAGAATCCATGCTCCAATAAAAATTCGGATGTTTGAAACCCTTCGGGTAAATCTTTTTTAATGGTTTCCTTTATTACACGTGGTCCTGCAAAACCGATCAAAGCACCAGGCTCAGCAATATTCAAATCACCTAACATAGCATATGAAGCTGTAACCCCACCCGTGGTAGGGTCTGTCATTAAAGAGATATATGGTAACTTAGCTTTTGCCAATAAGGTAAGTTTAGCTGAGGTTTTGGCCATTTGCATCAAAGAGAAAGCGCTTTCCATCATACGAGCGCCGCCGGATTTGGAAATGATCATAAAAGGTAATTTGTGTTTTATAGCATAATCAATGGCGCGAGATATTTTTTCACCTACCACACTTCCCATACTTCCACCAATGAACTGAAAATTCATTGCTGCTGTTACCATCTTTTTGCCATTCACTTCACCCACGCCCACTGTCATTGCATCTTTAAGGCCCGTTTTTTTCTGAGCTTCTACGATGCGGTCTTTGTATGGTTTTAAATCCACAAAGCCGAGATAGTCTTTAGATACAATATTTTCAAACAATAACTCAGTAGCGCCATTGTCATAAATGATATCAAAATACTCTTCAGCATCTATACGATTGTGGTGATTACAACCTGAACACAACCAAAGATTTTCTTTGAGTTCATTGATAGTCGATGTTTTCTTGCAGGAAGGGCATTTAAACCACAACCCATCAGGAACATCTTTCTTTTCCTTGTTGGAGGTAAGGATACCTTGCTTAATACGTTTAAACCAAGTCGATGATGACATAGCCAAATTAATTAAAGTTTACCATTCTACACACCTTCACTTTCACAGATAAAAATACGTAACCTCACCGATTACGTAGTACAAAAGTAGTTAAAAAGACGAAATAGGCAACATTAAAAATAGGCTGTTTACCTCAAATGCAATTATCGAAATCGATAATCATTTATATTTACAGCATGAAAAAGACATTTATTACACTTTTATTCGCCATTTTTTCATTGTCAGCTATTGCTCAAGAAATATCTTCTTGTTCCGAAGGAAAAGTAAAATCCTTTCAACGGATCAAAAAGAAAACGCGTGCAGGTGCTTATGCCAATTCGTTGTTGGATAAGTATGATGTCCATTTTTATTTTTTAGATATCAATGCCGAACGCAATACGACAGTGTTGAGTGGTGCTACTACCATTGGTGCCAAAGTTACCGCAGCTTCTATTGATACATTTTGTTTTGAATTAAATTCATCGCTGACGATTGATAGTGTGATTTACAATAATCAGGCAATTAATGTAGCTCGAGTGGGAAGTATTGCTTATGCGCTTCTTCCAAGTCCAGCTATGCAAAATACAAATGTATATATCAAAATATATTACAATGGCGACGCCAATGTTGTTGGTGGAAGTGCTATTGGTGATGGATATAGCACTGGAACCTCACAAAGTTGGGGCAATCAAGTAACGTGGAGTTTGAGTGAACCCTACAGTGCCTACGAATGGTTTCCTTGCAAACAGTTTTTGCAAGACAAAGCGGATAGCGCGTGGGTATATGTGACTACAAGTAATCAAAACAAAGTAGGATCGAATGGCATACTTCAAGGTGTTGATTCGTTGCCCAATAACAAAGTTAGATATCGTTGGAAAACAAATTACACAATAGATTATTATCTCATTTCTGTAGCTATAGCAAAGTATGTTGAATATAAAACGTACGCACATCCTGTTGCTTTACCAAACGATTCTATTCCAATCGTAAATTATGTGTATGATAATCCAAATACATTACCTGCTTTTCAAACTCATTTAGATAGTGTCACACTCTTGGTAGAGCATTTTTCGGAATTGTTTGGTTTATATCCTTTTCATGAAGAAAAATACGGCAATGCTATGGCACCGTTTAGCGGAGCTATGGAACATCAAACAATGACAAGTGTTGGAAATTTGGGCAGCTTGTCGTTAAATGCACATGAACTTGTACATCATTGGTTTGGCGATTTAGTAACGTGTAAGACTTGGAAAGATATATTTGTAAACGAAGGATTGACATCATATGGTGAATATCTTGCTTATGAACATTTCAGAGGATGGAACTCAGCTCAAAGTAGAATGGTAGGTGTACATGATAATGTGTTACAGGACCCCAATGCAATGGTTTATTTTACAGATACAACTGATGTAGGTCGTATTTTTAGCAAACGATTGACCTACGACAAAGGTGGCGCTGTTACCCACACTTTACGATTTGTTTTAGGGGATAGTCTCTTTTTTGCTGGCCTGAGAAATTACCTCAATCAG